>JAGQNH010000096.1 GCA_020428185.1 Candidatus Saccharimonadota bacterium
TCGTTGATGACCCGGAGGGGGCGAATTTGTTTGTTGTGACAGCCTTGGCAGTTGTTGTATTTGCGGTGATGTATGCAGTCTATAGATTGGTGAATCACAAGAAGTGAGATGCTTGTTAGACGAGTCCTGGCAAGGGCAAGAATCGCAAGCAGTAGCTGACCGGACTGGCCGTTACATAGATTGATAATCGACAAAAAATATGGTATTGTAAGTTTATCGCTTCTTGTTGCACAAACTAGGAGGTAGATAAGCGATGCCAGGTTCAGAGGGTTTTATCTGCGGGATGGTCGTCACCCAAGCGCCAACACTACAAGATGTAATGGATGCAAAGAAATGGGGCGTCGTGACCTTTCCGGTGGCGACGCTCAGCGCGACGCTCAGAGATGATTCACCAGTCTGGTCGACGTGCACAATGGGAGATATGACGCTTTGTAATATTAGAAACATATTGCTCGATGATAATGATCGTCAATTCTCGTTTGAAGGTGACTGCGTATTTACGTATCAGCAAGGCGAGCAAACGTCATTTCGTGCTGAGGCAACTCCGTATCGAGTAATTGTGCGTTGGTCTGGTCTGACAGAGCACGATTCGACCGCCTATTTGTTGCAACTAGGCTAGCCCGTTCAAGGTTGAGCAAATGCTCGCTCCTTTGGACGGGCATTTTTTATTCGAAATTTTAGCAATAAAAAACTTTGCCCATGGATTCGTACAGGGCGTGAGAGGTATGTAAGCCGACGGAACCTCCGCCGACGACTATTGCATCTGCAGTATTTTGTGAGTTACCGAGTAAGTTGGACATATTTGTTATATCAAAACTATATAGCGAAGTACTGTTTTGTCAAATAAATTGAGATGAGATGTACTGTATCAACTAATGATATACTGAGGTGAATATGACATTTGAGCAATACGCAAAAAAAGTAAGAGAATATGTTAAGTCGCATGAGGCTGATTTTCGGATTGCCGTACCAAGCGTACTGATCGTAGTGTTTCTTGCTGGACTTGTCATGTATGCAACGTATCAGAATATGCCAAACATCGTATATCAGCCTGCAAAAGCATGTGATTTGTTGACACCAGAAAAAGCTCAAGATCTTTTGGGCGAAAAGGTGATAAGTGTCGAGCGAAATAAGCCGACGATTACAGGCGATTTGGCCGTCAGTAAGTGTAGTTATACGGATGAAAACCCTGACCAAAACAGTATGGTGGTCGCGGCAATCGCAGTCCGATCCGGAATTAATGACGAGGGAATTAAACAGAATAAGGCAGACTTTAAAAGCGCTATGGATTCTGAAGGCGTCGAGGAAGTGAAGGATGTTGGAAGTAGCGCATTTTTCAATTATGAAAGTGGTCAACTAAACGTACTTCATGATGATAAGTGGATTATTGTGAGTTATGGTGTCGGTACTGCACCCGAAGCAAATACTGTCGAAAAGGCAGTCGAATTGGTTCATAAAATACTGAAGTAATCATTAGATACATCTCGTTTTCTTATGCATTGATTCGCTGATGTGATACTATGTCTCAAAATAACCGAGTAGGTATTATGGCATTAGAGAAGATGGTTACTGCAGAAGGCATGAAATTATATGTTGATACTATGCCGGACAGAAATGTTTCAAAGATTAACGTTTTTGTAGGTGCGGGAAGTATCCACGAATCAGAAGAGCAGGCCGGGATTAGTCATGCACTAGAGCATTGTGTTCATTTGAGTACGGAGAAGTTTTCGAATGAAGAAGCATTAAACGAATTTACTGGCATACATTCTCTGGATGCAAATGCCGACACGTATTATACGAGAACCTGCTACTATGCATCTGGACCGCAGGTGGAACCGAATTTGCTTCGACTTGGCGAGCTATTGTTTCGTGCAACCTTTAAGGAAGAATATATTCCAAATGAACTTTTGGTCGTGACTCGTGAAGCACACGAAACGCGGGATGATATATCAAGGATACATGATGTGGCATGTGAATATAGTTTGTTTGGTAAACCGTACGGTAGAAGCGTAGTTGGGTATGCGGATAAGTTGAACTATTCTGCTCAAGAATTGAGCGAATATTATGATAGGTATTACAGAATGTCGAATATGGCCTTGGTTGCTGTAGGTAATGTTAATATGGATCAAATAGCAAGTGGTATTGATAGGCACTTCGAACACGAGCGTAAAGATACATATGCAAAAAAACTATCGAATGTGAAACATGTGTCTGCGGATAGGACGGGCGTTTTTGTCAACGATGATGAGCTCGCAATTGTGAGAGTTGCGACACCAATGGATCGTCAATTTGCAAATAAGTATCTTGGTGATAAAGGGCGCTATACTGCAGCGATGAACGCAATCGGCGCTTTATGTTATAAGCGATTTCGAATAGATACGGGTTTGTCATATGACGGTATGACGCATTTTTATGATCTGAATGATCCACGCGCGTGGTCAATCGGTGGCAATGCGACTGTTGATCCACGCTCTACGAAAAAGGCAGATATTTTGCTGAGAGACGTACTAAGTCATACAAGTGATGCGTATAGTGATTCGGCTGTTGATTCTGCAATTGGCCTTACTATTGGTGAGACAATTACAAGTATGGATGCGGTTGCCGATAGAATGGAACTATATATACAGGATTTAGAGCAGCAGGTTGAGCCGGTTGATTTGGATATAAGATCAGATTCTGTCAAACGGCTTACGCGAGAAGGCGTGCGATTGGCTATCGATGAGATTGTAGAGTATATCGCGGAGCATCCTCCAAAAGTGCATATTACTGGATCGAAGACGGCTATTAAGTCAGTTGACGAAGTAATTGATATTACCTCCTTTGCTTAAGACAACTCTTGTGCTTGCGCAGAGGTGAGCTATCGCATATGCTTATGGCAAATGAATTACGAAGCTGTATCTGCAGGCTGTCCTGTATCGCGTGTTGCGACAGGAGATGACCAAACTGTTTTTTCGACAAATTGGGATTATTTGCGTGGTATGAAAATGAATGCGCTTGCTCCGTCTCCAAACATGGCTTTAGTGACTGACCCGGAGCGACGATCGGACAACTTTACTCCTTGGTTTTGGCCGGACAATGAATTGGCCGCTGCTATAGATATTCGGCGAAAGGCGTACGTGAATCATAAAGAAAGAGTTCTAAATACTGCAGATAATGACCCTATGATTCGTGCGGCATGCCAGCGACTACTTGGACTACAGGCGCGATATTTGGCAGAATACTTCCCTGAGAAGTATTCGATCGAGAATAGCAAAAAGTACGGTAAGGTTATTATCAATACAGCAAATGAGGGTAGGCACGATGCATACCAGCTCTATCCGGGTGAGGATGGCATGCATCCACTTGCTATTAGTGGCATGCTCGGTCAAGAGGACGTATGTATTGTTCGAAGCAAAAAGAACGGGCGACAAGTGCTTGTTGCTGGATTTCTTGCATCACCAACAAATTGGAACTTATCTGACTTCATGAATCAGGATATGGACGAAATACACAGGAACGTAGAGGGGTATCATGAGCCAGCTCGAAGCGGCAGTCGGTATATGATGAAGAATACTGTCGATAAGTTTTTATTGCAGTTACGCCAGTATCCACAAGGAATTACGTGGAGGAACAATCAGTTTATTGAGTATATCCCAACGCTAGCGCGCGAACCTCAGGACGATACAGATTATGATCACGATGCTGTATATCAAGATCCAGGTGAGAACATATATCTTCGCACTGAGCGCGAAACACTTGCGCGCTTGCCTGAGCCATACGAAGATTTTGTCATCTTTACGATCAAGCCACACGTATTTCGGATGTCCGATGTGCGTCGATTGCGTGGCGATGATTTTATCCAAGCTGTCGCTACCAACTCCGTTATCCGTTCTGCGTTGCAAGTAGATGATGGTAAGAAGAGTACGCAAAACTATATTGCGCCACTTGAAAACTA
>JAGQNH010000097.1 GCA_020428185.1 Candidatus Saccharimonadota bacterium
ATAGAGTTAGTTAGCCTATATTACCCTCGCTGAATATGCTTATTGTTTATGTGATAAGTATAAAGGATGAGCAAAGAGGAGGCAAATACTTATAAAGTTGTTTTTATGTTCCTTGCTTTAGATTCGCCTACCACCTCCACTAACTGTTCATAGGTCGCAGACTGAACACCGCGCAGACTACCAAACGTACGAATAAGCTTACGACGTGTCGCCGGACCGATACCAGGAACCTGCTCCAGACTGCTTGCGGTCTGGTTTTTGCGTTTCAAAACGGTATGATAGCTAACTGCAAAACGATGCGACTCATCTCGTATGCGCTGGAATAATTTCACAATATCGTCATATGTACTTCTCGAAGAAACTCCGCGTAAATTAGCTGAGTGCCCAGCAGACTTTACTCGACCTGGGTGTAGATTAACCGTCAAATAATTATTCTTACTATGCACTGTATAGTTCTCATTGCTCATAAGTTTGGACACATCGATATGAGACCCCACCTTGCTCACGATAATTTCTTCTTCGCGCTTGGCAATGCTGATCACGGGGAAGCTAGTCCCGCGCTCTGCCTGTGCTTCTATTGCAGCACCGAGCTGAGGTATGCCGCCGTCCACAATAAGCAAATCCGGCGAACCCCAACTTTTTATGTTCTTTTCGCTTAACCGTCGCAGGAGCGTTTCTTTCATATTGCCAGCATCGTCGTTTTTTTCGGCAGTCTTGAATTTGCGATACGCACTTCGGTCACTCACGCCATTTGTGAATACCACCATACTCGCAACAACATTCGCGCCACCCATGTGACTCACGTCGTAGCATTCTATTCGAGATGGGAGTTTAGGCAAATTGAATATTTCGGCTATGTCACGAAGTGCCTTATCTTTACTAATATCCAAAAACTCTCGATCACCAAACATAATTCGTCGTTGCAACTCACTCAAATTTCGGATACGATTTCGTAATCGTGCCGCTTGTTCGAATTCTTGTTTTTCGGCTGCACGTTTCATTTCGTGCTCAAGCTCCCTCACTAGCTGCACACGATTTCCTTTGATATAGCTAATGAGTTTTTTAAGTTCGCCTTTGTACTCAATACTCGTCATGCCGTGGGGATCCAGACCCATATGCGCGTCAAGACTCGGGCGAACACCCACCCTTGGCGCCTTTACGTAATGAGGGAACACTCTTCGCAAATATCGAAGCGCCTTTTTCACCGCATAGCCGTTGTAGTACGGGCCGTAATATTCCGCCCCATCGTCTGCCGGATTGCGCGTAAAGGAAACAACCGGCCACTCACTTTTCATATCGATTCTCACATACAATTGCGACTTGTCATCTCTCAGTAATACATTAAAACGAGGCTTGTAGCGCTTCACCATTTCCGACTCCAAAAACAATGCGTCTATCTCGGACTCCGTTTCAATCCAATCGGTATCCTCTACCTCCGCAACAAGTGCTTGCGTCTTGATGTCCATATCTTTTTTCGATTGAAAATACTGGCGCACTCTATTGCGGAGCACTGCAGCCTTGCCAACATATAAAACCTCACCGGAGGCGCTTTTGTGAAAATACACACCAGGCCTAGATGGCAAATCTTTGAGCTTTGCTTCAAGTTGTTTATTCATACTTGATTATTATACTTGCCTACGACTCGAACCCCATACTCTTCAGACATAATTCTTATCATTCTATCCCGGAAAAGCACCTCATAGTCATCCTCGCATTCGCTAAAACGATACACCTTCAATCCGCATTGACCCAAATAACCAACCGCATGTGATATGTATTGATTGTGCCGACTACTAGTCAGCGCAAATATATGCTCATCACTACTGAGCATATATTCTTCGTCAAATACATGCTCGATCTCACATAGATTTTGATATTGCATCGACAAACGAGATAGTTGTCTGCTCGTCGATGCATCGCAACCATGAAAAACACAAAGTCCTCGATCTTTTAGTTCGGGGGCGTCAATCTCCCTGGGCAAGGGCTGACGATTCATTTTTTCACTATAACTTATTGTGTCGAGAAGTCAATTTATGCTACAGAAACCCCAAAGAGGTATCCGATTCCGTACGTAACTACCGATGCAAAAATAACTATTCCGAGTTGACGGGCAGCGCCATACGCAACACTCTTGCCGCTAGAACGCGCAGTATACCCACCAACAAACAAGCTACCCAGACCAGTCAATATAATAGCTAGTACGATTCCGGGCATATCATGCATACCAATCAACCACGGGAGAAGCGGAGGAATCGCTCCAAATGAAAACAATACAAATGATGAACCTGCCGCTACCCATGGTGAACCAAGTTCATCGTCGTTGAGACCAATAACCTGACTTGAATACATCGAGACAAACATTTCATTGTCTGCCGAGACATCGGAAACAGCCTGCTTAGCAGTCTTGGCATCAATCCCATGTTCTATAAAATTCTTCTCGAGATTTGACTCAAGCAATTCCTTGTCGGAAACAGTAATTTTTTTGAGATCAGTAAGAACATTTTCAAATAATTCTACCTGTGCCTTTACAGATATCCATTCACCAGCTGCCATCGAGATTGCCCCAGCTAACAGCCCGGCAAATCCAGCGATTAGCACCGCCTTTGCTTCTGCTCCTGCAGCGGCAACACCA
>JAGQNH010000098.1 GCA_020428185.1 Candidatus Saccharimonadota bacterium
GTAGTGGTCCGACGCCAGTCAAATGAGTCTTGCCATTTTGAATAACATCGCTACCCTCTCGCATCAAACCATCAACAGTACGAACAACATACTTCTCGTTACCCGGAATTGGGTTCGAAGAAAAGACAACAACATCACTGTTCTTGATCTTGATAAATTTATGCGCACCACTGGCCATGCGATTAAGAACCGCGTTGAACTCACCCTGACTACCGGTACATACAATTGTCACTTTGCCATCAGGCATTTTGACGATATCTTCCATCTTGACGACGACGTCCTTTGGAATCTTAATCGTACCAGTACGAAGTGCAACTTCGAGGTTTTGGATCATGCTATAGCCGGCAAACGCAACCTTACGATCGTGCTTCTTGGCTTCTTCGAGAATCACCTGCATACGATGTATCTGTGAGCTAAAGCAGCTCAAAATAAGGCGGCTATTTGGGTATTTTTCCATGACCTGGCCCATGGACACCTGGATATCGAATTCACCGTGTGTATGCGTACCGTCTGATTCGCAGTTGGTACTTTCGTTCATGAACATCAAAATACCTTCTTTGGTAGCAATCTCTGTCAAGCGATCAAGGTCGAACTTTTTGCCATCTACTGGATCATCTTCGAATCGCCAGTCACCCGAATCAACCAATACGCCTAGGGGCGTACGTATAACAACAGCGGTCGCGTCTGGAATTGAGTGGTTCACTCTGACGAGCTCAACACTGAAGTTGTCGCCAAGCTGCGCTCGTTCGTGAGACTCTGGATCAAGAACGCGATAATCTGGTTCATAACCACTTGTTGCCTCATCCATGGTGCGTTGCAACATACCGACAGTAAACTTACTACCATACACAGGTGCAGGTATGCGATGGATAAAGTGACGGAACGAGCCGATATGATCGAGGTGACCATGTGTGAAGATGTGACCGCGAATCTTGTGCTTGTTCTCTTCGAGATACGTGATATCAGGCGTAATGTAATTGATACCCGGATAATCAGCGCCGGGGAACAAGAATCCCATATCAATAACGATAATTTCATCATCATACTCAATCGCCATCATGTTTTTGCCGATTCCCATTTCACCGAGTCCACCAATTGGCATAACCTTGAGTACAGGACCTTTGGTAGGCTGCTGTTTTTTGGCGTCTGCTAGGCTGAATTGACGACCTGCATAGCCATTGTAGACAGATTTGTTTACCGGAACATTGATAACATGCTGACTTGCACGCAGGTTGACGTTTTCTGATGTTCGTCGTTGCGCACGAAACACTTCACCCTTGCGAGTACTTGTGTTGTTCAATACCGTGTTGTTTGATTTTTGGCGTTGCTGGCCCTGAGGTCGTTTGCTTTGATCGTCGGGCGTGCCTTTAGAGAGTCTTCGTTGACCCATATATGTTTTTTCTCCTATTGTTTAATAAAAATAACATTTCTAATTTAATTTGAGTGAGGTGGGGGTTCGGTCAGTACTGGTAGCCCCTCTTGAACAGTAATCCCATAATAGCACGAAATATGCAAAAAAGCAAGAAATCCCGTGTTTACTTGATTGCTTTACCTTGATGAATAACTCGTTGAGGGAATGGAATTTCGATTCCATTCTTTTCAAATGCCTTCTTAAGTCGCTTACGATACTCACTTGCAATATTCCATTGCTCGAGTGGGGTCGTCTTGCCTACTGCCTTGAGATTAACACTAGAATCACCGAAACTATCAAGACGCAAGAATGTAATCGGCTCAATAGTGCGTGATCGCCAATCTTCATCCTCGGCAAGCTCCGCACCCACTTCGTTAATAATTCGCTCGGCTTTAGCAATATCTGTATCGTAACTAACACCAACCTCTATAATCACACCTGAATACTCAAGTGTCATATTACGCACACTCGTAATCTCTCCATTTGGAATAAAATAAACGCTTCCGTCGAGATCACGAAGTTTCGTCATGCGAATTGTAATTTGCTCGACTAGTCCGCTATGTCCGCCCACAGTAACAACATCGCCAATCCTGTATTGATTTTCGGCAATGATAAACGTACCGCTCAAAAAATCCCTAATCATACTCTGGGCACCGAATCCGATAACAATACCCACTAAGCCGGCACCTGTAGCAAGTGCACCTAGATTCACACCAAGCTCCTGCAATACAATGACAGCCAATACGACCCACGTCACAACAGCAGTGACCGTCTTGAACATATCAGTAAGTGTGCGCTCTCGTAGCTTTTCTTCTCGCTTTGTCTTAAAGCGATGGCTCATCACAATACGCTCGACGACACGACCAATAAAATGGTTAATGACAAATCGAGTAGCCAAAAGTACCCCCGCTATGAAAACAAGTCTCACAATATGCTGGAAAAATACACCTACATCAAACTCCGCCATATACTATCCACCCTATCATATCCACCCTTAGCATTACCAGTATATTTAACCTTGTTTTTCGAGAATCATTGCAATATGTACAAAATCATCGATAAGCACCTGACGCATACTACCGTTGTACAGTGCGGCGGCAGGATGATAAAGCGGCACTACTGTCATCGCCTGCCCTTGGAATTCAGTTTGAATAACTTGTCCATGAACATCGCTTATTCGTGCATTGGGCAAAAAATATTCCATGCTATGCCTTCCAAGCGTAATAACAATCGACGGCTGAATTATACGCAGCTGTTCCAAAAGATACGGAAGAAATGCAGCCTTTTCTTCTGGTGACGGATCTCTATTTTTAGGTGGACGATACTTCACAATATTCGTAATATAGACGTCATTCCGCTCCATACCCGCCCGCAGCAACATCTCGTTGAGAAACTTGCCCGCAGCACCGACAAACGGCACACCCCGCTCATCTTCTTTTTTGCCCGGAGCCTCACCAATTAAGACAATAGCTGCGTCAACATTACCTTCACCCATGACAAGCTGAGTTGCCTGTTCGGCAAGATTTGAACAAATATTATTATCGATAATATTTCGCCTAAGTTCGTCCAACATCGCAAGCTTTTTTTCGCGTTCTGACATACCTCTAGTATACCCCTTGTCGCAATACCTTATTCACTCTATAATGGTTATGTGGATATCGGCAGATACACTCTGCTATGAAACAAACAATACAAAAAATACCATTTCACTC
>JAGQNH010000099.1 GCA_020428185.1 Candidatus Saccharimonadota bacterium
TCCATATACCCTCTGCACTACCCGCTTCTATCCTCGAATATGTGCCAGCCTGACGAAATGAAGAAATTACCATATCGCCACCGTCTCCAAGCCTATCTAAGTTCAATGCAAATTTGTTCGTAGGCATCGCACATGTTTTTCCGTCCTCATCTATCTTGCTATACTCCTGCACTGCGCTGCTTATTACTCCAGGTTTAGCAAGCATATTCTCCCATCTTGATGCCGTGCTACTACTGCTAACACCTGCAATATATTCACTATTCAAAAAACGTAGTGCGTCGGCTTGGGAATCAACCTGCTGACGGACAAGGTCAATTTCCAGGGCGCGCTGAGCCATTGCTGCCCCTTGATTCATAAGTGAAATACCACCTACTGCAGCAAGACTAAAAATCGTAATAGCGAGCAAAACCTCTATAATCGTATCACCCTTACTGTACCCTGCTATCATGGGCATTCTCCCGCGGCTGCGTCCCTCGAAACAATCCCATCAGCACCTGCAATATTGGTATTGATCGATATTACCTGTACTGGCATTGATGCAGCATCAGCGCCGCCACCAAAACACGCCTCAAATTTGCTAGCCGACGGAGCCGACAACACAGCAGCAGGAACAACCACTCCGTTGCTCCAGTAAACCTTCACAAGGCCGTTGACCGGTGACCTCAGTACGAGAACAGTTACATCAAGTACAGTACGATCAAATCTCTTCAAGGTTGCGCTTAAATCACTTCTGCTTTTGTCGATACTCGAAATCTGAGGATGATAACTACTAAATACCGTAGTATCTTGACCTCTATCTCGTATACTTCTTAGTATGTTTTCGTCTTCACGCCCGACGACATTTGCAACCGTAACCTCCGTACCGTTTTTAATCTGAATGGATCTCCCCAAAATAACACATTCAGTAGCACCCCGGTCATCTGCACCTGGAGCATCTGTTGGTTTTGGTACGCTCGTACTCGAATCGCACGTCGTGTCACTACTTCGAATGTTCTGGGGAGTAAGCACCTCGGCGTATTGATTCTGCAGTAGAGACTTAAAGTCAGCTACATCATTTCGATATCGTTGCTGATTCACATTCGATCCAATACCTAACATCAACGCAGCAAAGAGCACACCGCTCACAGCCAAAAAAAGCATCAGTTCAACTATAGTAAATCCGCGCTCAACCACCATACTCATTTGGGGTTGATTATACCATAAGCACTATACTATGCCCAGAGCAATTGTAAGATACCAATCGATAATACTTGTCCCAAATATACCGGACAGTATAAATCCACTTATCAAAAACGGACCAAAAGGTATATGCGTCTGACGTTTCACGCTACCCTTTGCCATCATAGGCAGATATATCAATGTCCCGATAAGGTTCGCGAGAAAGAGTGTCAGCAACGCGAGTCTCCAGTCTGCGAGCAAAAGCGCCAGCGCAAGCCCAAGCTTCACATCCCCGAATCCTACCCATCGATAGCGTGATGCGACATATATCAAGTAGTACAATCCTGAGAGTATAGCGGATGCATATACACTACTCATCAACTGCGACCACGCAAACTGCTGCTCTGCCAGTACAGTCAACGAGTACAGACCTCCAAGTCCAATAAGCGGAAAAACAATTGCATTGGGAAGCAAAAACCAACGAAGGTCATACACAAACAAAATCGCCAGCCCAACGCCTGCAAGTAGCCAGATAACAAACTGCGCTATTTCGACGGGCGTCACGAGCTGATACGGCCAAAATACATACGATACAACAAAGAACACCGCCATAGTCGCCTCTATCATTGGCTCAGACTTTCCGATTGCGTGTCGACAATACCGACACTTGCCACGAAGCCACAGCCAACTCACCAAAGGCACCAAATCATACCACGCAAGCTGATGACCACAATGGAGACAAACAGAACGATCCCTGGCTAGAGACCCCCTTTTGAGCTTATCCACCTGTCTCTTGTCCTTCCTGGAAACCTTCTCTCCATTCTCAGCATCCAGAGCCAACTGACGAGCTCTCAGCCGCCAGACTGACGCTCCAGCAAAACTACCAAACAACAAGCCAAAAACACCGAGAGATAAAATATAGTACATACTGCTCATGGATACAATTCTAACAAACAAACTCAACCAAAGATAGAGAACCTCAATATAATAAAATAACAGCCGAATCGGCTGTTATTTTATGTAGTGTACGCAAGGTATTAGTTTGTTTGGCAGTATGCGCCACCACCCTCAAGAGCGATAGATACAGCAATCTTACGTCCAGTTGAGGCTGAACCTGACGCAGACGGAACGCCAGCTGCACAACTTGCAGTAGTACCGACCATATAATTAAACTCGGCTACTCCAGTTGTTGCGTTCATACTTGGAACACGGCTTACATTCGTCAATACATAGTCACCACCACTAGGGTCAGTAAACGTATCAGAGCCAGACCTCATATACGAAGTAATGAATGTTGACATAGTCGTAGCATTTGGAATCTGTCCACGATTATTCGACTGATAGCTGCTGATCTGTGACAAAAATCGACTAAGATCCTGCTTGCGCTGCGTGTCCCTTTGATTGCGCTGCAATGCTGGCAATGCCAAAAATACCATCAAAAATATAAGTCCGGCAATTGCGAGCACCAATACAACCTCTATGATCGTAAAGCCGCTCTTGCTGCCGTTGATTTGCTTACTCTGTGTGTTCATGGTTCCCACCTTTCTATGAACGATAGGTATTTAAATAACCTTTATTTGTTAACTCGTTCCAAATGGGAACGTTCATGCTTATGGTACACCAAACCATGGTGATTGTCTACAGTAATATTACACGTGAACTGTGTTGATAAGGCTATATATAGGTAGCAATATCGCCGCCACCATACCGCCTGCAACCAGAGCTAATACAACCATCAGTACTGGCTCAATTGCTGTAGAGATAGAATTAATTGCGCTATCTAGTTCATCCTCATATATCTTTGCTACTTTGCCCATCATCTCGTCGATCTTACCAGACTTCTCACCGATACTAATCATCTGCGGTACAAGTTCGGGTATATGCTCCTGCGGCTGCAGTGCGGCTGAAAGCGCCTTGCCACCTTTCACCTTCTCTGCCGCTAGGTCTATCTCTCGAGAAATCACGCTGTTATTCACACCCACACTTGCAATTGCAAGCATGTCTAGCATCGAAACACCTGTATCGAGCAGAGTCTGGCCAGTGCGATTAAATCGAGCCATGTACAGCCTCAAAAACAGACCATTAAAAATCGGTATGCCTAGCTTCACCTCATCAAGCATACGCTGACCCCCATCTGTGCGAGCATACTGAATACTGAGATAAACTACGATGCCCACACCGATGACTACTGCCCACCAAAAGTTCCGCAAAAATTCTGATAGCGATACGATTATCTGCGTAATGAGCGGGAGTGATTGATGTAAATCTATGTATAACTTTTGAACCTGAGGAACGACCGTTACGAGCAAGAATATAAGTACCATAA
>JAGQNH010000100.1 GCA_020428185.1 Candidatus Saccharimonadota bacterium
GCAAAATTAGATTTTTTGAGGCAGTTTTAATATGAAGGTTAGCTTACAGACAGTACGAAAATATGTAGGATTTGACCTACCTCCAGTAGATGAGCTTGTTCATCGTATTAATGAGCAATTGGGTGGTGTTGAGGAAGTTATTGATATAGCGAAGAAATACGAAGGGATTCGTATTGTAAGGGTCGTAGAATGTGAGCCGCTAGAAGGCAGTGATCATCTTCATGTTACAAAAATTGATGACGGAGGCGCCACGCCAGATATTGAGCGTGATCAGGACGGTCTCGTGCAGGTTGTCTGCGGTGCCCCAAACGTACATGCGGGTATGTTTACTGTCTGGCTTGCTCCCGGAGTGACTGTTCCCGAGACGTTTGATAAGGAGCCATTTGTGCTCAGCGCAAAACCTTTGCGCGGAGTCGTGAGTAACGGCATGCTTGCTAGTCCAAAGGAATTGGATTTTGGCGATGCACATGAAGGTATATTGGAAATCGACCCAAATGAATGGAAACCGAGTGCAGTTGCAATTGCCCCTGGAGTCCTTTTCTCCGAAGTGTATGGTCTCGATGATATCGTTATTGATATCGAAAACAAAATGTTCACACATCGTCCTGATTGTTTTGGTCAGCTTGGTGTCGCACGTGAAATAGCCGGTATTTTTGGACATCAATTTACGAGTCCGGATTGGTATACGACTATGCCGGTATTTGATGTTGCGGATGGCTTGCATCTAGAAGTGAGTAATGAAATACCGACTAGCGTACCACGCTTCATGGCGGTGGCTATGCGTGATGTGACTGTAAAACCAAGCCCAGTATGGCTGCAGGCAGAATTGGTTCGACTCGGGGCAAAGCCAATCAATAATATTGTCGATGTCACAAACTATGTCATGCTTCTGACTGCACAGCCAATGCACGCCTATGATTACGATAAAGTCGGCGGCTACCTAGGTGTTCGTTTGGCTAATGAAGGCGAACAGATTGCACTGCTAAATGGCAAGACGGCTGTATTGAATTCGGCCGATATAGTGATCACTGATGGCAAGAGGCCAATCGGAATTGGAGGTGTCATGGGCGGCTCTGATACAGAAGTCTCTGATGATACAAAGAATATTATTTTGGAGTGTGCGAATTTTGACATGTATACATTGCGCCGCACAAGTATGAGACATGGATTGTTTACTGATGCTGTGACACGCTTCACGAAAGGTCAGTCGCCATTGCAGAATGATCGTGTTTTGCAGTTTGCGATGCAGACTATCGTAAATATTTCTGGGGGCCAGCAGGCAAGCGCTGTTGTAGACGACTTTTCGCACCCAAGCAGTCAATCAGAGACAGATGTGTTTGATGTTGCGTTTGTCAACGAGCGGCTTGGTGCTGAATTTGATGTAGATGGTGTCTGCGAATTACTTCAGAATGTTGAATTCGAAACGTCGCGTGTCGAAAATACAAAAATGGTTGTGAAGTCCCCATTTTGGCGAACTGATATTGATATATTGGAAGATGTTGTCGAAGAAGTCGGTAGATTGTATGGCTTTGATAAGTTACGACACGACTTGCCGAGGCGCTCTATTAAGCCCGCGAAATATGACGATCGAAGACAACTTAAGCAGTCGATTAGAGATGTATTGTCACGTGCCGGTGCCAATGAAGCGCTCACCTATAGCTTCGTGCACAAGAACTTGCTTGAAAAGGCGGAGCAAGATACGGACGATGTGTATGAGCTATCAAATGCACTCAGCCCTGATTTGCAATTTTTGCGAAGCACAGTATTGCCAAGTCTTCTTGATAAGATTCATGCGAATGTGAAATCTGGATTTACGCATTTTGGTTTGTTTGAAATCGGAAAAGGTCATAGTGTGTTTGCCGGACGAGATGAGCAAGGAGTGCCGGTTGAGCAGACGTACCTTTCATTTGTACTT
>JAGQNH010000101.1 GCA_020428185.1 Candidatus Saccharimonadota bacterium
GTGCTATATACCCTGTCGCGAGGTACCCAGTCTCCAGCGCAGGTAATTAGTCCTAGGCCTTCTTTGTCGGGGTCGAATGGTTGCAAAACTCTATTCATGCCAGTTTTATTAGCCTCTTGGAGGGACATAGTTTTATTTTCTACGACACTATATGAAATTTTCTTGCCATCACCTCTTTCGATAATGATCTTGTCGTTATTTTTTAGATTACCTAGTTCGGCAAAAATGCCATTACGGCTGACGCCTCCGTTGTGGCCGTCAATAAGAACAACGCCAAATCCCTGACCGGGAAATGCGCTTTCGGTATACCAGCCGGTATCGTCGATATGCAATGGAGTGTCGAGTTCGTTATTTTTGAGTAGGCCAACAGTAGCAACGCGTGCCTTTGATATGTTTAGCGCCGGAATGCTGATATATCGTGGATGAGTTGACGGCACTTTGTAGGTGTCTATTTGCTTTTTTGTAAGTGGCTTTTCATCTATGACGGTTTCGGCGTATGCCTTTGATGGCACAGGTACAACAGGTGGCTTCTCTCCGGTCGTATACCATCGATATGCGTAGTAGCTAGCCGCAGCAACAGTGAGCAAGATACCGAGAACTATGAGCCATCGGACAATATGAAAATCCCTCTTCTCGTCAATGTATAGACCACTCGCCATTTGTATAATTATAGCATGAGCATTCTGAGTAAGGTAGACCGAAAGTCTATTTGTAGTCGTCGTATGTGACCATTAGTGCGCGAGAATTGATCTGACGTAAGCTCTCGAGTGCAACAGAAACCACGATCAGGATACCGGTACCGCCGATAGCAAGGTTTTGGATACCTGTGACGCCAAATTTGGCGAATATATACTCTGCGAGGAATGGCATGACAGCGATAATGCCAAGTACCAGCGATCCGAAAAGTATAAGACGATTTACTGTTCGTGAGAGGTATTTTTCGGTCTGAAGACCTGGTCTAACGCCTTCAATAAAACCACCTTGCTTTTGAAGGTTCTCTGCAATTTCATTGCTATTGAACACGATTCCTGTATAGAAGTATGTGAATAGAATCACGAGTCCAAAGTAGCTTGCTGGATATATGAGTGCCGTTAGTGTGTCACCTGTGAATTGGCCTGGCTGAGGCGCTTGAAACCATGTAATAAGGTTGTTTGCGAGTTCAAGATATTGCGCGCTTCCGGTTGCCTTGAGTACCTGACCAATGAATGCTGGCAGACTGAGAAATGCAACTGCGAAGATAACTGGAATGACGCCTGCTGCAATCAACTTGATAGGAAGGATGCTTTTGACGCCGCCATAGCTACTGTTGCCCTGGACGCGCTTCGCGTAATTAATAGTGATGACTCGTTGAGCTTCATTGATTTTGACAAGGAGATACAGCACCATGAGTGACGCTGCTGTAATGGCGACAGTCACCCAAAGTGCAGTCGGATTAACTGGTACATTGAACCAGTTAAATACATTGAGAGTGCCATTTGACGTATCTGTTAGTGATGTCCCTAATGAAGCGAGAGTGCTTGGTAGCTGGCTGATGATGCCTGCAAAAATCATCATAGATATACCGTTACCGATGCCTTGCTCGGTGACAAGCTCACCAAGCCACATAAGTAGCATCGCACCTACTGTCATCGACAATACCGCAACTATCCATTCAATAGCAGTCGTGCTTTCAAGGACGGCTGTGTTTCCTGCAAGTATTGTTTGACGAAGAATGTAGATAAACGCGATTGATTGCACGATAGCAAGTGGGACAGATATGATTCGGGTCCACTGGTTAATCTTACGTCGCCCGGATTCCCCATCCTTGTGCAACTCTTCGAGCTTTGGGATGGCCTTCGTAAGAAGCTGTGTGATGATACTTGCTGTAATAAATGGACTCAGGCCAACAAGTACAATTGAAAAGCTTGCAAGCGCACCACCGGATAGTAGGTTGAGAAATCCACCAAAGTCACTTGCATTCACGACTGAGTCAATAACTTCTTTGAGCTTGGTTGGTTCAGCAAGCGGCACTGGAATGTGCGCTAGGAATCGATAGACAACAATTAACGCCAAGACGATGCCAAGACGCTTTTGCATATCACGGTTTTTAAGTGATCGAAATATAGTTTTCCAATTCATGTTCAGTAGTACTTCCTATTATCAGACATTACTCACGGTATGTATTACATCTAATTATAGCAGATACCAGCAAGTCTTGACGCAGGATTTTGGATAATTACAACAATAAAATAACACCCTTATGTACCAAAGGGTGTTATTTTATTGTGACGCGACAGCGTACTACTTGTCGGTTGCTTCAGCTTCTTTCGCTGATTTTTTAAGAGGTGTTGGAACCTTCTCAAATGTGCCGCCAGCTTTTTTGACTGCTTCTTGTACAGATTTGCTTGCGCCTTGTACACGAAGATCGACTTTTTCTGTGAGCTCACCACGAGCGATAACCTTTACGGTGTGAAAAGGAGTAGATATGTATCCGTTTTCAAACAATGTCATATTGTCGACCGTCTTGCCCTTGAAGGCGTTGAGGTGATCAAGATAAACAACCTGTGCAGGTGTACGAATAGATTTGAAGCCACGGTGCTTAGGTATAGCCTGAACCATAGATGTCTGGCCGCCCATGAAAGTTGCACTTAGTTTCTTACCTGTTCGTGAGCCTTGTCCTTTGGTACCGCGTCCAGCAGTCTTACCTTGACCGGCTGCAATACCACGACCAACACGCTTGCGAGATTTGTTCGCAGAAACTTGTAGTTCATTGTACTTAGTCATTACTTAGTCTCCTTTTTGGCCTTTGAGGCTTTTTTGGCAGACTTGTCGGCGTTTAGCCACTGTTCCTTTGGCACGAGACTTCGCAATGCTTCGATAGTTGCATATGCGATGTTGACCTTGTTTGTAGAGCCAAGTGACTTGGAAAGCATGTTATGGATACCTGTAACACCAATGATTTGACGTACGACGCCACCGGCGATAATACCGGTACCAGGCGCAGCTGGCTTGATGAGCACGCGAGCACCTGAGAGCTTAATCTCTACATCATGTGGGATCGTTTGGTTTGCGATAGGTACAGTAACAAGATGTTTCTTAGCGACATCGGTTGCTTTTGCAATTGCAGTTTGTACGTCTTGTCCTTTAGAGACACCGACACCAACTTTGCCTTTGTTGTTTCCAACGACAACGAGTGCCTTGAAACGGAATCGACGACCGCCTTTTACGACACGTGCAACACGGTCGATATTGATGACGACTTCTTCAAATTCCTTTGGCTCCTGTGGAACCTGTGCCCGACGGTCATCGCGTCGGCCACCACGCTGATGACCACCGCGAGGTGTGTCTGTGCGTGGGGTAGTCTGTGCTGTAGCTTCAGCCATACTAAATCTCCAATCCTTCGTTACGTGCAGCATCTGC
>JAGQNH010000102.1 GCA_020428185.1 Candidatus Saccharimonadota bacterium
GTACACAAAGGAATAATACTGACGATTTGTTGATAATTTTGCGATGGTGATCCTCCCAAAGAAACACGATATATTTTGCTATCGGGATAAGTAAGAATAGGTAAGCGTATGTAAATAACTTTGTATTATCCCACTCCCATGCTTGAAATGAGACGAAGTGGCACGCAACAAACAGGAAGATGCCACTCATAAATAACGGATGAGTGAGCAGCCTCTGCTTAGCCGCAGCGTAGATCCCAAGAGGTAGCAAAATACCAAAGTTGAGCAATTCAAATATGAGCATATTGCTTTCGTTGGCCATCCATCCGAGCTGTAGATGTGGGGCGCTGCCTGTATTGCTTCCGACAAGGAATAGCAGCCAGAATAAGCTGACTATTAAGCCAGCTGTGGCGGCATAGATAAGAAATCGCCTGAATAGATGGCGGTATTGTAATAAGTAGAAGCTTGACACCACGAACACGACAATTAGGGAGTGTGGGTGAATGACGGTTAAGCTGCCTGCGAGCAATCCTGCGATAACAGATGGCGCGAGAATGGATTTTCGTTTTGCTGAAATGATGTGTTCAAGGAGTAGTATGATTGCCAGTGCTATAGGTAGGCCGAATAAGAATGTGCGCTGGGGAAGCATTTCACCAACGATGAAATTTATAAAGTATACGCCGTGTTCGGGAATATGCGTGTACCAATTATATTGAGACCCGTCTGTCTGTATTGCGTATAGAAAACCAAGTCCCCCACTAAAAAAGAATAAACAGACTGCAATAAACGCTGCCTTAACCCTGTGAGTGAAGTGAACCATAAAACGAAATAGTACATAGAGAAATAGTAAAGTCACAACGATACTCGGGATAATAAAGGCGGGTATTATATCTACGCCCATACGCATGAGTAGTCCCGATAGGGCGTCGGGTACGAATGGATACGAAAATTTTGCTTGTGAGTATAACGGATGCGAAACAAACCAGTCAGAGGGATCGCGATATGCAAAGACGGATGCGTATGTGATGTGGGCAGACCAGTCTGCCCAAAGAAGTGCATGGCCTGCAAGTATGTTGCCCTCGGTATCTCTACGAAATACATGTATCCAAAGCCACGTAAAATACGTACCCCACAAGAACAAGATGGAGTAAAGCCCATACTGAAATTTTGTGAGATGTCTGGCTTTGTGCCTTAGGGTGCGATTTAGCCAAGCGAAAAATGTCATAGTGGTATTGAAATTTTAACGCTTATGCGGAAGTCGGACAAGGCTGGTCTAGGTGCGAGCCGCGCTGAGGGCGTTTGCGTACCAGAGTAGGCTATCTAGTTGTGTCTCGAGTGATGACTGAGGTCCATATGGTCTCTCGGCTATTTCTTTTTTGAGATCACCATTGTCTTCAAATGAATCTGCTAAACGGTCTGTGAAATAGACTGCTTGAGGTATTGTGATTGCTCCGACACCAGGCAGCGCCATTCGCAGGTTTGCTATCGCCTGTGCTCCACCGCTCACTCCGTGAGCTACGAGTGCTACAGGCTTGTCATCTATTTCGTGACCGATAACATCGATTGCGTTTTTTAGTACTGCCGATGTCGAACGGTTGTACTCGGGTGTCACAAATACAAAGCCATCGAATTCGATAATCTTGTCTAGCCACTTTTGCGTGATGGTGTCGGGAGTTCGATGCGGATTGAAACGGGGGCTAATTGCTTCGTCAAGAAACGGTATTGGATAATCGCGAAGATCGAGAAGTTCGACGTCCACGGACTTTTTAAGCGTATTTGCGACCCAGGTTGCTAATTTGTCTGTATGGCGACCTTGTCTTGTGCTACCGATAATTACTGCTATTTTTGTACTCATTATTATTCCCTCCGGTTGATATCTATAGTATATGTCCAATGCTATACTTTGTAAAGTATTAGTTGCTTTTTTGTGGTTACTGTATCTTGTTATCAATGTCGAAGAATGTTAGCATAAGCGAATGGAATTAATCTCAAAATACTCTCGTCACGTACCGCTAGTCGGCGCGATTGCGATAGTAGTCGTTGTATTCGGCACCATATATGCTGTCGCTACTACCGTCCTGCAGATGAATGCAAACTGGCCCCAGACACAGCTTGCTCAAGATGGCGCTGTGAAGCTTGATGGCGGTGCGACTCCTCAGTCTTTGATCGGCAGTAACGTAGACGCGTCTAGAAGCCTTGCGTTATTTACAAATATTTACGACAAGACTGGTCGACCGATTGCAGGAGCGGGTTATATAGAAGGAAAGATAGCGCAAATATCTCGTAGTGCCCTGAAAAATGCAGACGAAAAGGCATACAGTACGTTTACATGGCAGCCAAAATCTGGAGTACGTCTTGCGGCGGTTGTAGTGCGCGCTAAAAATTACTATGTTGTCAGTGGTCGATCTCTTGCAGAAATAGATAAGACTGTGAGTGATGTGTCGAAACTGACGCTATCAGGCGCTGTTTTCTCAGCGGCTGCGATATATGGAGTGTTATGGATGTTGACGAATAAGCAAGGGCGCGGAGATTCAGAAGAGCATTCGTAGGTAGGGGCAAGCTGATTGCTATTGCTAATATTATGTGGTTTAATTAATCCACTATGGGATATTCAGTTGAGGATAATGGATCGCGCCGCTATAAAATAAATTCAAAGCGAGAAGTAGTATCTCCGGTAACAGGCTGTGATTATTATGTTGATCGAGTGAAATCTCGATTGGGCCTACTAGCTATGGTCAGGGGTAGAATATTTCACCCTGTAGATATGCCGGACGATCCATTAAAGGTTCATTTCGACAATGGATGGTCTGCGCCGGCAGCATCGTACTACGGTACGGCTAGCAAAATGGCTGCGAGAGGAATCGCAACCGCGACGTTTGATTCTTACCATTTCCCGAGGCGGATAGATATGAAAGACCCGCTATACGGCGCTGAATCTGGCGGTATGGCTATGATTGATATTATGGATGACGTTGTCGGGGACGGTGAGACTGCACGAATCGGACACTCAACTGGCGCATTGGTTTCATGGCGTCTCGCTCTTAAGCATGATAATACGCAATATGTGATTGGACATGCTCCAGTG
>JAGQNH010000103.1 GCA_020428185.1 Candidatus Saccharimonadota bacterium
TTCATACGTCTCCTCGGCAACATCAAGAACCTGATGCATTAACCCCCCTGGCATACCCCAGTCAATACCGATAGCAACGACTAGTTGTCGATGAATTACCTCTGGGGGTGGTGGAGTTAACTGCTTTAGGACACCATATATTTTCCAAAACTCCTGAAAAAAAGGCCTACTTTCTAGTATTTCTGTTCTCATAATCGCAATGTTCCTTGCAGCAGTTTGCTCGAGCATGTTTGTCAAATCCTCGAGCTCCTTCATCGTGCGCATTTCTTGCTTGAGACCATCAATCTTTGTCATGGAACATATCCTCATTTTCTCGCAAAATACCACTGATTGTTTCCGTCTCCGCAACCAATCGTGGCGTCTTATCGACAGGCTTTGGCGTCTTTGGATCTTTCATGAAGTCCTTGATACAGTCATCAAATGTGTCGGTGATCGTCTTGTCGTACGCCTGCAGCATACTAGGCGTAATCAACTTATCATATGGAGACTTCCCTACAAACGCGAGAAATGTTGACCGAAGCTCTTTCATTTGTTCCGGACCCCAATCAAGTGCCTTCTTGCTGGTAATCATATATAGCATCAGTGCCTGCTGTAATGGCGTGAAGAAATCATCAGATGTCTGATCAAACAATGACCTTGCTCTCAGTCCAAGGTTATATAATTCCAAGGAATCACTATTTAGATCAGTACCAAACGCAATAAATCGTTCGATTTCACTAAATCGAATAAGTATATCCTTCAACTGATCAGAAAGCTCTCGAATCAACTTTGATTGAATTCTCCCACCGATACGCGACACCGAGAAGCCGCTATCTATCGGAGGGTGAAGACCTTTATTCGCTAGCGCTCGACGGAAGAGCACGTGACCATCTGTAATTGACATCAAATTCGTCGTAATATAGTCTGTCACCTCTTCAGTAGCAGTTTCCACAATAGGAAGTGCAGTTATAGTTCCGCCACCTGCGTGCTCATTAAATGCGCCGCAACGTTCGAGTAGTCGAGAATGGAGGTAAAAAATATCTCCCGGGTACGCTTCGCGGCTCGCTGGCCTATTGAGGAGTAACGAAAGCTGCCTGTATACTTTCGCATGTCGTGTCATGTCATCAAAAACCACCAACACGTTTTTTCCCTGAGTCATAAACCATTCTGCAATCGACATGCCAACCATCGGGGCAATATAATTCATCGATGCTGCCGATGCGGTACGTCCGAATACGACGACCGTTTGCTGCAAAGCACCAGCTTTTTCTAGTTTTTCGACATTTCGCTTCGTCACTGCCACCTCGGAATCAATTGCAACGTATATACAGATAGTCCCCGTCTTGAGTCGTGCCTGATTACAAATAGCATCGATTGCAACGTCCACCTGACCAGATTTACTTTCGCCCAAAAGAAGCTCACGCTGACCAAGGCCAATAGGTATCTGTGAGTCGATGAGCGCATAACCAGTCTGAAGTGGTCTGTCGACTATTGCACGCTGATAGATAGGTCGAGCGGCAATCTCGACCGGTAACGATACCGCACCCACTGTATCTATGTCACCACGACCATCAAGTGCACGTCCGAGTGGGTCGATAACCCTTCCCAACAGCTTCTGACTAACAGTAATGACTGGATACCGAGAGATTATCCGTACAAGATCACCTTTCTTTACCTTGTCGTATGCCTCAAGCATAACTACCTGAGCAGTCTGGTGCTCAAATCCCAGGACAATTCCTGTCGCTCCAGACGAAAATGTAACCACATTACTCAAACCAACACCTCTCAAGCCACCGACGATACAAGTTTCGCTTCGTACCGACTCTACTCGACCGACGCTTGCATTATCCACGATGCATCTCCCTCACTTTTTGCAATGCTGCAACATATCGTCGTACGTACTGCGGAGTTCTACTCTGTAAACTCATATCAACATTTCTTGTACCATCACTAATAACACACCCGGCCATAAGTGAAGGAACAGTCTCAAATACAATACGTGTTGGTTCTGGATATAAAATCCTTAGTTGCGTCAGTAGTTTTACCCTAAATGATTCTCGAAGTGGAATTGCAGTACTACATTTCACCTGTGGAACACTGCGGTAATATCTGGTGCAAAAAGATAGCAAAAGACGACCATTCTTTCCGACAAGTAGACGTAGCAATTTTCGATGATGTAGCCACTCAATAAATGACATCGTGTCAAGTGACACGTCACCCCTGAGGAGTGTGTCGACATCACTCATTGTCATATCTCTACTACTGCCATGACTGCCGAAGGTGAATCGCTCCACGGCCAACTGAAGCTCCTGAAGCGTCTGCTCTATAGATATATTAATCGTACATGAATTAAGAACGCTTATAATCTCACGGCCAATTGAGTAGCGTATTTCTGGTGATATTTGCGGATGTCCGTTACTTGTGTTCATTTACGTATGTCTTTACTAATTTTTCAATCAAAGCCTCGTGTTCGGCAACCGAATACACTTCTCCAAGATACTGCGACATCACCCATCCTATTGCATTCCCTGCCTGTTGCAATGTTTGCTCAGATTGAATATTCGCTTCCTTTTGAGCTGCCAACATTATCTGCTGAGCATCTGTTCGAGCAGATAGTACGACAGTATTTGCACGTGCATGAGCGTCAGCAATAACCTTTTCGGTTATGAGGCTACTCTCAGCAAGGACGGCTCGAGTACCGTCCTCAACTATCTTCTTGTACATATCTTGGAATTGCTCGTTCGTATCGACGATCTTCCCAGCTGCATCATCAAAATACTTCTTAGCATCTTCACGTACTAAAAAGCCCAACTTTGCAAATGATGAATTAAGACGGCGAACTAAAATCCAGACACGCAACAAGAACACCAACAGCAGCAATATCGCCGCTGCAAGTGCACCAGCGATAATTGCTGCTTGCAGGGTCATCTTATATCCGCAACTCCTCTAATGGTCCCACCCTTACGGCCTTTTTGGCCGGAAAGAACCCAATTAGCCACCCGAGTACTATGGATAGCGTAAGTATTATTATAATCTGTATTATAGGTATTTGAAAGACATAGACATTATTGGTAAATGTGGTCTCGCCTACCAACGATTGTGCTGCTCCGTTCGCAAAGAGACCCGCCATCACACCGAACACTGAACCAGCTACTGCACCAACCAATGTCAGCATCACAGCCTGTGCAATAAACAAAAACCCAACTGCTTTTTTCTGCATGCCCATCAGCCGCAAGAAGCCAATTTGTTTCATCTCTTCTATTAGAGTCAGCGTGATCACATTAAAGGTACCGACAACCGTAATAACGAGCGCAATAATACCAAAGAGCAAGATGATACTCTGTATCACAGAGAAAACCCGGTTTACCTGATCAATTGAATCTTGAATACTAGAGGTTTGATACCCCATCTGCTCAATCGATTCACGTACTGCAGACATTTTTTCCGGATAAGATACAGTGACTTTTAGCTGCGAGACGCCAGTAAGCCCCTGTTGCACAAGATATTCAATAGGAATATACGCCACGGGTAAATTTCCTCTTTCGATACCGCCTTCAATCGCAAACAACGATGGCTCAATACTACGCTCCTCCTCTGACTTACCTTCAGCGGCATATGCCTCAGGAATGATCGTACTTAGTGAAACCTTACGATGAATTGCCTCGCCTGGATTAAGACTGAGGGTATCTAGTGCCTTCTTGCTCAAAATAATATTTGACTCTTTTGGTTCGCCTGTTATGTTGCCACTTATTTTTTGAGCAGGGCTGACACGAAAGAAGTCACTTGTCACGGCATAAAGTGGAAGATTGACAATATTCCCATGATATTGAATACTGCCCACCATACCAACCAGCTGCTGAACATCAGACACGCCACTAATCGATTTAATCGATGATATCTTCTCCTGATCGAGTTTCACTTCTTTTACATTCCGCTGGTTGACCGTAATCACATTTGCCGTATCATTATTCGATATCTCCTGGGTCACCAAAGACCTAAGTCCGTCACTCACACCAAAAAGAAAAATCATCACACCACTACTCAGTGCAATACCACCTACAGCCAAACCAGCACGAGCCTTGCGCTTAAAGGTATTAAGGAGTGCTAGTCGGAATAAAAAACCTTTTCGTTTCATACTTACGGCTCCTTGTCCGCCTTACCTGATTCGACAAAGGACAAAACTTCACGAATATTATTAAATGGATTTCTCTTGTCCTTAATATCCCACAGGCGCCCATCTTTCATGAAAAACCACTTTTTAGATAACTTCAAGAAATTCAAATCGTGCGTCACCATCACGATAGTAATACCATGAT
>JAGQNH010000104.1 GCA_020428185.1 Candidatus Saccharimonadota bacterium
GTGAAAAACGGAATTTTTTTGGAACATACAAAAAACCAAAAGGCTATAAGAAATATACTCTAGAGTGGGGTGATTTTAATAATCGGTATAATTTATACGCTACCGATCAGGATAAGATTACAAGTTTTGAGCTCTTAAACCCATCATTTATGGCATGGTTGTATGATCATGCCGAACAGGTGAGTATAGAAGTTGTTGATAATGTTGTATATGTCCACTGCAAGTCTTCGCTGCAATCTAACTATGAAGTCATGCTGGATATTCTCAAGCGTGCCTACGATGAACTGAAACGTTAAAGTAACTCGTCTTTCTTCTGATTCAAGAACTGTGTCCACTGACGAACGAGACGCAGAGTTGTTTTCAGCGGAAGTTCGATGAGGATATCTAGTACGGTTGCAACGATATTGATTTGACTATATCTGTAGGATATTTGTTGTCCGACCGCAATAAACGGCATATATATAATGTCACGCAATAGAGATAATGTACCTTGCGGAGTATTTACTGCTTCTATTTCATGGATTTGACGAGATAGTCTGAAAGAAAGGAAGGTTGCTGTCGATAAGAATGTGAAGAATATTAATCCTTGTACAATGTTGAATTCGATCATGTATAGCAGGTACGACAGGCCTGCAAACACGAGCACCAAGATAGTTGCGTATATCGTACTAAATAATGTCGACGACGACTTCTTTTGTATCCGAATCGGATATTGTTTTTTGTCATTGTCGAAGACTAGATGAGACACTTGTTGGACAACGGCAGTGGTGTTGCGGTCGACAGGTTTTGTAAGAGTGAGTCGGCTAAACGCTATGAATAATGCCGGGAATAAAAGGTTGACAAAGAACGGCATCCAGAGAATTTCTCCGCTAATGAATATATCGTATGGAATTTCGACTGCAAATCCGACGATGCCTTTTGTAATTAGTAAGAATATAACGCTGCGGATAATACCAATGTTGAGGCGCTTGTCGAGGGCCTTATATTCATCTTCTATGTGTAAATGGAGACTTTGCTCAAGTGCTTCAGGTGATTTGAGGGATTGATAAGTAAGTGGCGCATCTTTTCTGTAGAAGCCGCTATAGACAAATCGTAATGCTGCGCCGTTCTTGCTCACTATACGTGTCATATTAACAGTTGTCTTGGCAGTAAATAGGTCATCGAGACGTTGATTGAAGTCATGGAAGACGTCGATGTTGTCAATATCTTTTCGGTAGCTATCTATTAATGCCGTACGTATCGTTGCGTTATCGGACTTGAGTAGTGAGCGGTGAATGGCGATATACAGTATGATTGAGAGGTCTTCTTGATTGAATTTTTCATTGTTTTTTGTGATTTTTTTCGTGTCAATTTTGTCGTATAGGTATGTGTACGCAAAATGAGCGAACATAAGTTGTCTGACGTGTGATTGTAAAACCTGTTCGGAGCGTACTGCGAGAACATCTAGTATCCATGTTTGGAATGCTGAGCGCCTATCGAGATCACTGACGACATCTACAAACTCCCAGTATGCATTGTAGTATCGCTTAATGTCATGAGAGATTGCTTTTACATCAGATTTTGTCGTACGGTCGTTAACAAGATATTCTGCTTGAGTTAATTCGGCAACCAATTCGCCCGCAAAATGCTTTGTAGGGGTCTTGTCATGAAACGAAAGGACTCGACGAAGATAGCGACGTATTGCACGTTGCTGCAAGAGGTCCCCTTCTGAATATTCAGAAGCGTTTCGTAGTTGCTCATACGCAGTGGATATAGTATTGCCAACAGTGGGGACATGAATAGTGTCCTTCTCCCGGCGGGATAGGATTGCTGCTTCATGTGCATCGATGTGCTCGATAGAGTTTACGAGCAGCTGCCCAAGCTGGCTCATCTGAGATTGACGGTTCACGAATTAATTATACCTTTTATTTACATTCATCGGAGAATATCGACAGATATTTATCCTTATATTTGTAGGTCAAGTAGTGCTTTTGCAACTAGATCTTTATCGCGCTCTATGAGTTCAACGCGACCTTCGATTTCGCTGGTGCCAACAGTAATTGCGCGATTTAGTGCGCGGATTTCACGTTTTGGATTGAAAAAGGCTTTAAACTCATCGAGTTGCTGTCTTGTAGAGAGCGCGCTGGCGGCAAACCGTACGAAGTCCTCGTAACTTTTATCACCAGCGAAGGAATGCTCCACCCAGTCCCAATTGTCTTGCAGCCATCGCCAAGATAGATCTCGGCTATACCTGCCACGTACAAGATATACGAACCACCTATATGTATCCTGTGGTCGAATGACAGAGCTGTCCTTAAGCAGTTCGAGTAATTCAGTTATTTTTTCTGGTATTCGAGTGCTTGTGACGCCGATACAAATATCTTGTCTCAACTCCGCTGAGTGAGTGGATTTGTACGACGCAATTAGTTCGTCGACGACATCTTTATTTCCGTATTTTGCAACAGTACTTAGTATTAATGGACGAAGTTCAGGTTCGAGGTCTTCGAGTTTTGTCTTATCGTATAGTTCTTGGGCAGTCATGAGAGCGCTCGGATCTTCGCCGTAAAGTGTTTGTCCAACAACTAGTGCACGCAATTTAGTATCCTCTTCGGATTCATTCTCCTGTGCCGACCATCCGAGACGAGCGTATTGCTTGGAGGCTAGGTGTAGAGATAGCAGTTTGAGTTTGTCTTCCGCTGGCTCGTTGTCCTCGACAAATTTTCGGAGTTCGCCGATTGTCAAAGATACAATACCCCATACCGACTCTATGTCTTCATTGACATACGATTGAAGAAGCGGAATAAGCTGCTCGCTGGACATGATGCCGCCACGTGCAAGCAGCGTCGCTTCATCAAGTAATTGAGTGCGTCCTATGGCGTCAAGTGTACCATCGGCAATTTTATCGATAAGTTGCTGTCTTGATTTGTCATCGTAGTGTGTGATGAAATGAGCGCTATCGGCTCTGTTAAGATGTAATGTATCAGAATAGGTCATGGTGTGCGAGGCATCTTTGAATAATTGAGGGGCCGATTCGGTATTGGCATCAAGAGGAATTGGCCATAGCTTATCTGAAGGCGAGTGCGGCCCTACTAGGAATTGTTCTTGAGATAAAGTGAGCGTTTCTTCATCGCGTCGTACCTTTACTACTGGATAGCCAGACTGAGAGATCCATGTGTTCATAATTGTAGCGATATCTTTTCCGCTCGCGTTGCTTAATTCTACCCAGAGGTCATTTCCGACAGTGTTTTTGTAGGCGTGTTTTGCGAAGTAATGCTTTAAGCCTGCTCGGAATGATTCATGACCGATATAATGTTGGATCATGCGGAGCAGACGAGCACCTTTTGCGTATACTATTGCGCCATCAAACAATGTACTGATCTCATCTGGATGATTAACGTCTACTTGTACGGACTGTACGCCATCGATACTGTCTCTTCGTAGAGCTGCAATGGTTTCGTTCGATATAAAATCAAGCCAAATATTCCACTCTGGGTATATTGCATCAACTGCTATGTACTCCATGAGCGTTGCGAAGCTTTCGTTGAGCCAAAGATCGTTCCACCATGCCATAGTTACTAGATTGCCAAACCATTGATGAGCTAGCTCGTGAGCGATAACTGTAGCAACGTAGTGTCGTCCACTGACGCTTACGATTTTTGGATCGGCTAGGAGGGCGACTTCACGGTATGTGATAAGGCCCCAGTTTTCCATTGCACCAACTGTAAAGTCGGGTAGGGCAACATGGTCGCTCTTTGGGAGAGGGTATGCAGTGCCAAAATAATCATCATAAAACTCAATGACTTTAACTGCAGTATCAAGTGCAAAGTCGAGGCTTTCTGCTGATTGTGCCGGAGTGGCCCAGACATTTACCTCTACGCCGCTTTTTGTACGTGAAGATTTGCGTTGGAGTTCACCGACAACAAACGCAACTAGGTATGTACTCATTCTAGGTGTGGTCTGAAAGCGTGTAACGAGCCGTCCGTTTACCGTCGATTGTTCGTCGATTGGCATGTTTGATAGGACAGTCTGGTCGGGGTCTGTGGTTAGCTGGAGATTGAATCGAGCTTTTGCGCCAGGTTCGTCAATACACGGAAATGCCTCACGTGCATAGTGTGATTCGAATTGTGTCGCGATGAGCTCTTTTTTCGAACCATCGTGCTCGAAGTAGCATGGATATATACCGTGCATTTGATCTGTTATTTCACCTTCGAAATCAATTGTGATAGTATGACTGCCTTTTGCGACACCCTCTCCGACTATTAGTTCATCGAGTTCGCCGGCAGTAAAGTTAGCGGGTTGATTGTCGATCTTTGCGGCAAGGATGCGTATTTTTTTGGCATGGACCTTGATGGGGTTGCCGGCGGCTACAGACTGACCGTGTATGGACACTGTTCCAGTATAGGTATGCTCTGACTCATTAAGGTTGATGTGAAGATCGTAGATTTCTGGGTTAAATAGGTCTATAAGTTTCGGGACGCTGCTCATAGTATTCAGTATACTAGAAAAATGAATCAGAAGACACTGCGAAGGAGACGAATAGTAGGCGCTGTTTTCTTTGCGCTTTTTGCAGTGTTAACAGTGTATTCTAATGAGGATTTGTGGCAGCCGGTGATGTCAGCTGGTTCGGCATTCAGTGATATTGTGCAGAAAAATGAGGTACGAAATCTCCTGGAGGAA
>JAGQNH010000105.1 GCA_020428185.1 Candidatus Saccharimonadota bacterium
CTCGGCCAAACATGCTGACCATGACCTTGATTTTACCTTTTTGTGTGTCAATTTCAGAAATAGAGCCGTCAAATCCTTTGAATGGACCGTCAGTGATACTGACAACTTCACCTTCTGTGTAGTCGATATGGTGCTTCGGATCTTCAACACCCATTCGTTTCTTGATCTTGCTGATCTCCGCCTCAGATACTGGTGTTGGCTCTGTGCCGCTGCCCACGAAGCCAGTTACGCCCGGTGTATTTCGAACGATGTACCATGTTTCGTCCGTAAGCTTCATCTCTACAAGGACATATCCTTGGAAAATTTTCGCCTCGATAACTTTTCGTTTGCCGTTCTTAATCTGGATTTGCTTCTCTTTTGGTACCATGACGTCAAAAATCTTATCGGCCATGTCAACTGCTTGAATACGCTGACGAATATCGTCGGCTACCTTCTCCTCGTATCCGCTGTATGTGTGGATTGCATACCACTTACGTGTGCTGTCGTACCTGTTTGACATAATACTTTTTGAGCTCCTTTATTTCGTTAGAATTAATTCAAATAGATATTTAAATCCGGCATCTAGTAGTAGGACAAAAATAACAAAAAACGCAGTATATGTTAGTACGGCTGCGGTCATGCCCCATGTTGCTCGACGATTCGGCCAGCGAACCTGACGGAGTTCTACCCACGCACCTTTGAAGTAGCCACCGAATGCACGAAGAAAACGTGGAAGGCGTGGAGCTTTGATGCTTGGACGAAGCTTCTTGAGCTTTGTGCCTTTGGTAGGGACTTGGGATTTTTTTGGTTTTACTGCTTTTGCAGATACCTTTTTTTCGGTCGTCTTTACAGGCGACGTCTTTGTTACTGTCTTTGCAGCTGTTTTTGGCTTATCTGATTCGCTTTTGCTTGCGCGAATACGCACGACATTTGAGTCGTTGGGAGTGTTGGTTTTCTTGGATATTTTTTTGGTCTTTTTAGCCACTGGTTCACCTACCTTGTACAACTTAAATAGCCTGCTTGTCGCAGGCTGTCAATACAGTAGTATAGGTATGAATATATATATTGTCAAGTCTGAGCCTCCTCACGTCGCCTTCAAGAGGCATTGGGTCTAGTGTGGTAGTATAGAAGTAATGATAACCATTATTCTACTTGGGGCTGCGGGTATATTAAATGTATTCGTGATTATACGGCTGTATATTGCGTTTCGGCGACTTGCAATGCCCGCTGATTTGCCGGTAAGCAAGGACTTGCCGACTGTGAGTATATGTATTACGGCACGAAATGAGACGCATACTATGACGCAATGTCTGGAGCGAGTTGTCGCAAGCGACTATCCAAAGCTTGAGGTCATCGTGCTTGATGACGGTTCAAGAGATAATACGTCGATTCTTATTAAGTCATTTGCGCATTCTGGCGTTCGGTTTGTCGAGGGGAAGCAGTTGCCTGAGGGCTGGCTAGGCAAAAACTTTGCCCAAGCGGTACTTGCGGAGGAAGCAAGTGGCAAATATATATTCTTTATGGACGTTGATACGTTGATAGATCGGTTTACAATTGCAAGAGCGGTCTCGTATCTACAGATGCATGACGCAAAGATGGTATCGATTATTCCATTGCGTAACGATACGCGCCAGATAGGGACAGTCATGACAACGATGCGATATTTTTGGGCAATGACCCGCTTTGCACCTACGCATCCGCGCGCCGTATCGAATGCGTGGATGATAGAACGACAGCTGATTCTTGATGAGTTGGATTCAGACATTGATCTGCGTACATCTATGATTATGGAGACGACTATCGCGCGTAAACTTTCTGCCACGAAAGCTTTCCGGCTCATCCTGAGTAATAAGTGGCTTGGTGTTCGGTATGACAAGCCATGGTCTGCGCAGATTGAGACGAGTATACGATTACTTTATCCTCAATGTGATGCGTTTTGGTTGCAGATGTTTTGGTTGGTGGCGTTATTGTCAATTGCATTGATGCCTTATGCGATTGTGTGGTGGGAGCCAATCGCTGGTTTATATATTGCAACGCAATTTCTCATCGCGTACTACTATTTTCATCACGTGTGGTTCCGATATCGATTTGTCGGAGCGATTTTGCTTCCGCTGACACTTGCTCAAGAAATCGCGTTGCTTTTAGTGAGCCTGTATCAGTATAAGTTTGGTGTTGTGACATGGAAGGGACGTCCAGTGCAGGTGAAGAGCAAGTCATTGACGAAACACTAGAATAGTGACATCGCCTACAATAAATTACGTGCATTTACAAATGCCTCGACGCAAGCTACCTTCTACCCGTATCGCAAGAGTCGCAGATGTCTATACCGACGGAGAGTGACTTTTGAGAAGCTTTCGGTGAAGTTTGTAGGAAGGGTCAGCTCCCTCTACGAGCCGCCAGAAGGCTGTCGAATGATTCATTTGTTTTGTGTGGCATAGTTCGTGGATAATGACATAGTCTATCAGTGCATGTGGTAATTTCATTAGAGCAATATTAAGGCTAATCGTCCCGCCACTGCTGCAGCTTCCCCATCTGCTACTTGCGTGGGAAAATCGTACTTTTTCGTAGTGACAATCTAGTTTTTCTGCTAGGTATGCTAGGCGTCGTGGAAGGTAATTTTTTGCCTCTGTGCGAAGTGCTTTTGTGATTTCATCGCGCACCTGCCGTTCGATAGTAGGATCTGTCAGGTTGTCCCCCGGGGCTAGGGCGACAACGATTGATCTTTCGGTCTTGCGAATACTGGTGCGAGATGACGTGCCGACGACTAATTTATGGCTTTTGCCAATCTCCATGCCATTATATAGGCTATATTTTGGAGTTTGCTGTGTTAGCATGGCGCGTAATTCGTTGCGTGACGATTTGATAAGTCGTTTTAGTGCAAAGAGTGGTGCGTATGGCGGCATTGATGCTCGCAGAAGGCCGTTCGGAGCAACGCTAATGCGTATAGAGCGCGACTTCACACTTCGGCGAACCGTGATTTCGCCAAATTCGTCATCTTGTACTGTAGGCATGTTGAATCCTTATGAAATGAATCGACCGCGGATATTTGTAGGTCGTGGCGGAGGGGTTGCAATTCTCTTCCCGTCTTCTGGTGACGGTCTGTCGCTTGCGAGGCGTTTTAGTACGGCACGAGCCTGTGATGCATATGTGTGCTTGCCGCTGATGACAAGAACTGGTTCTGACTTTGTCGGATTCTGAAAACCGAGAACACCCTTGTCGAATTGCTCAACAGACATTTTGGCACCCTTGCCCTTTGCAACGCGTAGTTCTGCTGTCGAAGGTTCGGTCTGTACCCATATAATTAGCGGTGTGTAGCCGTGCTTGTGGGCCATTTCGGCAAACTGACGCCTGTCGGATACTTTGTCGCCGAAGCCATCGAATACAATTGTTTGTTTTGTCAGAAGTAGTTGGTTGACAACGTATTTTGTTACTTTTGGGAATACTTTTTCGTCACCGACCATATCGGCAATTTCACTGTAGTCAATAAATGGCGTATTAAAAGTCTGCGCAAATTTCGCTGCGAATGTACTTTTGCCAGCTCCCGGTATGCCTATCGCCAACAGCAAGTATGGTCTGCTCATCTGTA
>JAGQNH010000106.1 GCA_020428185.1 Candidatus Saccharimonadota bacterium
AAACGAACCCGGATTGATTTTGCGGAGCAAAATACAAGACGGGTGCGATAAAGCGACGAAATGAGGGAAAAATCAGCTTGCTTATTTTTCCGAATGAGGAAGGTTTATACCTTGGTATTCCCGGTGAGATCACCGTAAATCAACTCTATAAGGAGGCTTAATACCTTGGTATTTCCAGTGGTATACTAATCGCATGGAGAAGACTATGAAAACTCACCCTACGCTTGGCTTGGCCATGATAATGAAAGACGAAATCGCTGATTTAGATAGGATTATTCATGATTACGGGTCACGCTTCGACAAAATATACGTCACTGTAACAGACAAAAAGACGTATAATACTCTGCGCAGGCGACGTGCAAATGGCTTCGAGGCGGGTGGTTTGGTTGCGCTCAGCTATTTTGAGTGGATTGATCATTTTGGTAAGGCTCGGCTCTTTAATCAAAAGCAAATAAAGACCGATTACTGGATGTGGATAGATTTAGACGACGAGATTGAAGGTTCCGAACATCTTTCTCAAGTAGTTGACTATATGATCGCAAAAAAACTTGATGCAGTAGTGTTTCGCTACGACAGGACGAATAGGACGAGTTCGACAGAGCCTGATCCGATACAGTGGCGCGAGCGGGTAATACGGACTAGTTCTGATTTGAAGTGGGGAGATAAGGCAGTTCACGAAAATATACATATTGAGGGAAGCACCGATATGTTGCTTTCCGATGTCGTTATCAAGCATCGTAAGACTGCCAAGCAAAAACTTTTATCGAGCGAGAGAAACAAATTGATTCTCGAAAAAGAATGGCAGCGTGAGCCAAGCGTAGAGACGGCGCAATATCTCGGAGCGAGTCTGATGGATGAGGGTAATTTCGAAGGTGCAATCGAGAAGATAGTGTACGTAACCAAAAATAGTGACAGCAAAGTGGAGCAGTTTCGAGCATGGCGAAGGCTTTCTGACTGTTATTTGCGTCTTGAGAGGTACGATGTTGCATTTGCGGCAGCCGATGAATGTATTGCTATCGATGACAGTCATCCAGATCCGTGGTATCAGAAGTTTGCGATATGTCAGGCGATGAATCGGTATCATACTGCCGTATATTTCGCAGAGATTGCTATGAGCAAATCGCTCGAGGGCGAAATGGCAGTTCTACTGGTAAACGACCTGTCACTATACGAGTACAGAGGGCCGTTTGATGTTGCAAAAATATATCTTGCAATTGGTAATGTCGAGAGGGCATATGCACTATATTCCGATGTGAAGAAAAAGGCACCGCAATACATTGATGATGTTAGTACCGAAAATGGCGTGCAATGGAATGATGTATTTGAACAGGCGTATGATGATTACAAGAATTCCCCGTTGACGCTTCATGATACGCGCATAAAAGATTTGAAATTGCTGGTATATCGAAGTGTTTTGGACGGCAAACCGCGAGAAGGTTCGGCAGATGAAGCTGAATTAAATTATCTCGCAGGCCTCGCGCAGCAGCCCGGCGTGAAGCGGATTGCAGAAATTGGGTTTAACGCTGGCATGTCGAGCTATGCTTTTTTGTATGCCAATCCTGATGCTACTGTGGTTTCGTTTGATCTTGGTGAATATGACTATGGGCCGCCAGCAAAAGATATTATCGATGAAGAATTTCCGGGACGGCACGAATTGATATTTGGTGATTCAACGAAGACTGTTCTGGAATATCATGCCGCACATCCAGAGGAAAAGTTTGATCTTATATTCATCGATGGTGGTCACGACTACGAAACAGCAAGGGCGGATATCCGAAATATGCGAAAGCTTGCAGCAGAAAATGCGATTGTCGTCACTGATGATTTGACTCCATGGCTAGCTTGGGGCGAGGGTCCGCATCGCGCATGGACAGAAGCAATAGAGTGGGGTGTTATTGAGCAAGATGAAATAGTTAAGGATGGCGAAGTAGTAGACGAAATACACCCGCCGGGAGATAGAATCTATGCACGAGGCAGGTATGCCAAGTAGGCGTGTAGTGCATGTG
>JAGQNH010000107.1 GCA_020428185.1 Candidatus Saccharimonadota bacterium
TTTTACCAGTTTGGCGGTCGCCAATGATAAGCTCACGCTGGCCACGACCGATAGGGAACATAGCGTCAATAGCCATAATACCGGTCATCATAGGCTCGTGCACGTGCTTTCGTCCAAGTACACCGACAGCTTCACGCTCAACAAGTCCACGCTGTTTTGTCTTGATCGCAGGTCCAGCATCGAGTGGACGACCGAGTGGATCAACAATCCTGCCGAGCAGTTCCTCGCCAACAGGAACATCAAGAACTGTTCCCTTGAGCTTCACCTTGCTTCCCGCAGATACTGTTTCGTCGCCACCGAGCAATACGGCACCAATCTCGTCTTCGTTCAAGTTAAGTGCGAAAGCCTCGACAATACCGTTGTCGGTTTCGATTTCAAGCACCTCGCTGTATCCTGCTGATCGTAGGCCATACACCCACGCGACGCCGTCACCAACACGAGTAACAACTCCGATACTTTCTAGGTCGCCCGAAACTTCGAGAGCGGTAATCGCATCGCGAAGTTCTTTACTGAGATCTGTGACTGATAGTTCTGCCATATTTTATTCCTTACATCTTGCTTGCTGTTAATTGGTTGAGTCTGTGTCGTAATGTCGTATCCAGCCTCTGATCGGGTGTCTCTATCCTGACTCCACCAAGTAGGCTAGGGTCGACGTCCTGCCGCAGATACACATTCTTTGCGCCAGTCTTCTTTTTTAGATAGTCGACGATGGTATTTTGCGTATCGTCTGCAAGTTGATGACTGCTCGCGATATTGGCAAGGAGAGCGCCACGATCGCTGAGTGCAGCCTCAATATCACGTACATATAGTGATAGCTCACGAGTTTTTTTCGATTCGATCAAGTACGCAGCGAGTTTATTTGTCACATTTTGCCCGGCAATCAATTCATCTGCCAACAAAGCCGCGACCTTGCGTCGTGATAACCGAGCTTGTGCCATTACGCCTGCTCCTTGACTGCTTCTGCAATAATCTTCTTGTCGATAGATTCACTGATGCTCTTGCCAACAATCTTTTCTGTTGCCAGTGCGACTAAGTCGATAGTGTCATTATGTAGCGCTTTTCGTGCTGCGATAATGTCTTTTTCGAGCTGCTCATGCGCATCCTGCACAATCTTCTCGGCACGTGATTTTGCCTTTTCTTCGCTACTTGCAATCATCGCGTTCGCTTCTTCCTTGGCAGTCGCAACAATATCCTTTGCTTCTGCTCGAGCTTCTTTCATTAGCTCGTGCAGTTGCTCTTCTGCATCTGCGGCCTTTTTCTCAGCAGCTTCTGCAGCCTTTGCGCTTGCCTCGATCGCTTCTTGTCGATCATCGACAGCCTTCATCAATACAGGGAAGACCCATTTGCTCAGAACAAATACGAGTATCAAAAAGGCGACAGCCTGAAACAACAGCATTTGACCATTAATACCAAGAGAGGTGAATATATCACCCGAGGCAGAATGTTCCGTAGTTGCAAAATTATATAATGGGTTTGTCATTAGTTACCTCTAAAAATTAGCCGGCAACCGCACGTGCGATAAACGCAACGACAATACCGATAATAGCCAATGAGTCGGCAAAGACGATCGCTGTGATCATCAATGTACGAATTTGACCAAGTTGTTCTGGGTTACGGCCAAAAGCGCCTAGTGCGCCACCACCGATAACACCGATACCTACTGCTGCACCTAGGGCAGGCAGGGCATATGCGAGTACAAAAGCAAGTTGCTCCATTTTATTTATTCTCCTTTTACGTTATTACCTATATTATACCATCATTCTGACGACACTGCCGCATGCTTCTTACGGGTATCGGAAGGTGAATGATCTTGAGATGTGAGGGAATGATCGTCATGACTACCGTGACTTTCGATAGCGAGCGATGTGAAGATAACTGTCAAGATAAAGAATACGTACGCCTGTACGAGGCCGATGAACAATTCAAATGCCATGAAGGGCGGTAGTGCAATAACAGACAAGAACCCTGTAAGAACTGCCAGAATAACAAGCAATATTTCACCGGCAAACGCATTGCCGAACATTCGAACAGAAAGCGCAGCGTATCGTGAGAATTCACCGATGAATTCGAGTATACCTTCAAATGCTCCGATAGGATCTTTTACAGGATTACGGAAATATCGCTTCAGGCTACCGATAGGGCCATGTGCCTGCAGCGCCATAAACTGCACAACCAAAAACACGATAATCGCGACAGCAAATGTAAAGTTCAAATCAGCGTTGACTGCTCGAAGTATCGGAACGCCGTTGTATGTGATCGAGTCGAGGCCTGGCAAGACGCTCATCCAATAGCCAAATAGCATGATGAAAAAGATGCTCAATGCAAGAGGTGCTACCTTGCGTGCGACCTTTTGGTCCGGAATCACACTATATACTTGTCCGAGCATTCCTTCAAAAGCCCATTGAGTTAGTCCGACGAAACGATTATATTCACCACGTTGCAATTTACGGACAACATACGCAAATAGACTCAGCATGATAATCATAGCTAGCGCGCCAGTAAGCATAGAGTTCGTGACAGCGAAGCCGCCAACAGTAAATAGCGTTCCCGCTCCAACGTGGATTTCAATACCTGTCGATGCAAAATTATGTATCATTTTTTCTTCTCACTTACTTGCATATATTGCTGTCTGACTAATACTGCCGTCAGGACAATTCCTACCAAAAGACCTCCGATTCCGAACAGTGGTTCGGTACCATTTTGGTCATCGAGCAACAAACCAATGAATGTGCCTCCAAGGGTAGGTACAAACATCCGCCATGTTGTATCTGCAGCTGTTGAGAGCAAAATAAAAGCCGTCGGGTTGCCTGTCTTCAGATCTGACGGTTTTTGCTTGTCCTCGCTGTTTTTCGGCGCGGCGGAGCTCATTACGGTATATACTGTAACAGAGAAAGAACACAAGAGCAAGATGCCAAGAAGACACAAATCACCCCGACATATACCGTACACGGCACCCCAAAATGAATCCACCAAAAAACGATTCCCCTCAAAAAATGCCGCCGAACGAGCAGCCGAAGTATTGATGTTGCAAAACCCCGGACTCGAACTCCGCGTATATCAAGCCACTGACGGTGGGTGGTATCTGACTCGACAAACGACAAAAGAAAATTGACAGTATTTGTACTATATTATAGACTGACGTTACTTCGTCTAGGTGGCATGACTGAAGTACATTGACAAGCAGACAGC
>JAGQNH010000108.1 GCA_020428185.1 Candidatus Saccharimonadota bacterium
CCGCTTCTTCGTGGGGTACTACGATGAGCGCGGTGACTTCGTCTGCACCGGGTACTACCCGGAAGAGGTGAAGACCGTCGAGCAGGCGAAGGTGGCCAAGGGTGAGGGCAAGGTTGTGAAGACCGCGCCCCCAACTAAGGCTGTGACGGGTGTCAATCCGGAATCTGGTACTAACTACTGGATCCCGGGCGGTGTGATGCTGGTCGTGCTGGTCGGTGGGGTTATGTACCTCGTCGGCAGTCGCCGCAATAGCGGTGGCAACGGCCCGGCCGACGTGCCTCCGCTGAGTGCGTAGGCCGTACAGCTCGGCAGAACGGTTTGCCGTGGTGGTTTGCCTGGCTTTAGTGGCTGGACTGGTGTCGCTCGGGGTTATGTACCTCAGTAATCATCAGAACATGTCGCTAAGTCAGGCCCCATCAGGGCAACCTGTCGCCGTTGAACCAAGCGGAGATGTTCCGTCGGTAGTGATTCCGCAGGCCATGCCTGAATGGATAGCTATTCCGGGTAAACTAGACCGGATAGCTATGAATCCAAACGGGATTTTGCCGTATGGTGGTGTCATACATCCAGTCGATGATCGTCCGGTTTTTAGAACGGACAGTAACGAGCCTGGTACTGACTCACCTGGGACAACGCTGGTTTACGGCCACAATTACATCAGTGAGGATGGGGCATTCGTGCCGTTTTCTGCGCTGGAGTTTGTGGCTGTGGGCGACACCATTGAGTTGGGTTTGCCTGGTGGTGTGTTGCGGTACACGGTGGAGCAGACGTTTACGGTGCCGAAGGAGAAGCTCGTCGAACGAGCGGATATCTTCCAGAACGTGCCGAATCGTCTGGTGCTCATTACTTGTGACACTGTCGATGGTGCCAACACCTACGACAACCGCGTGGTGATTGCCGACCTCTCAATGTGATCTGCCGGAGCTTGCTCAGGCACCCCCCGCAACTGTAAAAAGTTGCGGGGTTTTAAATTGGAAATTATTATACGTTGAAGCGGAATTCTACTACGTCGCCGGGTTGCATGACGTAAGTTTTGCCCTCGGTGCGAACTTTGCCGGCAGCTTTGGCGGCTGACTCGCTACCTGCGGCCATAAGGTCGTCGTAGTCGACTATTTGGGCGGCTATAAAACCGCGCTCAAAATCGGTGTGAATAACGCCAGCAGCTTGCGGCGCGGTGAAGCCCTGGTGGATTGTCCAGGCGCGGACTTCTTTGTGCCCGGCGGTGAGGTAACTCTGCAGGCCAAGTGTATCATAGGCGGTGTGGATTAAGCGCTGCAGGCCAGTTTCGCTCACGCCGTAGCTTTCGAGTAGTTCTATGGCCTCGACAGTAGATAAATCTTTGATTTCTTCTTCTAGCTTGGCGCACACAAATAGGCTAGTGGCGGGTGCTACTAGGCTGGCTAATTCTTGCTGGCGGCTGGCGCTAGTGAGGTCGTTTTCGTCTACGTTAAACGCGTATATTACAGGCTTGGCAGTAAGTAGTTGCAGTCCGCTGAGTTTTTCTTCGTCGAGTGAGGGGAGTGCGCTTAGTGGCGTACCTTCGTTTAGGTGGCGAAGTAAGCTTTCGAGGTACGTCGCAACGTCACGCCTAGCGGGGTTTGCTTTTGCTTCTTTCTGCACCTTTGGTAGGTGTTTTTCGACTGTCTGAATATCGGCCAGGATTAATTCGGTGTTGATGATATCAATATCCGCCTTCGGGTCGACAGGTGCTTCGTCGTGGCGTAAGATATCGTCGTTTTCAAACGCTCGTACCACATGCACAATTGCGTCGGTCTTGCGGATATTATCGAGGAATTTATTCCCGAGGCCTTCGCCTTTGCTGGCACCAGCCACGAGCCCGGCGATATCAACAAAGGTCACTGTCGCAGGCAGAATCTTCTCTGATTTGTATAGTTCTTGCAGTCGGTCCAATCGTTCATCTGGCACTGGTACGATACCAGTATTCGGTTCAATCGTCGCAAAAGGGTAATTGGCAGCCAAAATATCCGCCCGAGTCAGGGCGTTAAAGAGGGTTGATTTGCCGACGTTTGGCAAGCCGACGATACCGATTGATAACCTCATAATACCTATATATTTTAACAGAGGTGGGCTAAATACCAAATAGTATACATGGCAATGTGTCATGCGGGTTTGTTTATGAAATATCGCTTGTCTGAACTTATACAGTCATTTATACTGATGCTTAGCATAAGGATTAAATGGTTGGTAAAGTGACTCGATCCAATAAGGGTGTAAATTTGGCGGTAAGTATGGTCAATAAAAAAACCATATCTCTTGTCGTTGTTTTGCTGGTGCTCGTAGGGGTGTGTGTTGTTTTGTACTCGACAAATCAGCAGAATGACACCACTCCTACTGGTGTGATATCAAAGGAGGAATTTGAGAAGAAGTCTACGTTAGAAAGAAGTGATAGTGCGCTAGAGTCTGCACTTGAGGCAGTCGATGAAGGTAGCGATGATGATATTGCTAAAACATACGAAAATGCTATAGCTGCAGAGAGCGACTCGGCGAAAAAAGTTGAACTAGCTTCGGACCATGCACGAGTTTTACTCGCCGATGGACGTCAGTCGGATGCAATCAAAGTCCTGATGGCGGCTGTGGAGTATAATAGCGATAAGTTTCGAATATACGATATATTAGGTCGAACATATGCGCAGATTGGGCAGTATAGTGAGGCGGCAAGTTATTTCGATAAAGCTGGCGGGCTTACGGATAGTCCTGCGAATACGGGTGGATACACGAAGCAGTATTATGAATATCTTTCTAATAAGATGAGAGCATTCGAGAAGTAGAATATATGAAAAGATTTCCTCGATCTCTTGAAGGCTTTAGTTCAATTACATTGCTATTTATCGCTTTTTTCGCATTGATCATGACTGGCTCTCAAGAGGCAAAGGTATTTGCAGGCACTAATCAATGTAAAGTTGTTTTATCAATAGATAGATCAGGTTCCATAAGTGATACACAGTGGGAAAGGATGGGGACTGCTATTTCAGATCTTATGGAATACGGAGTGATAGTTCCTGGAGTTGATATAGATATTGCGATTTGGACATTTTCACACGGTGATCCAAATGGTGATTATAACTGGCCACATAGTAGCGGATATATTCGTGCTGGATATGGCGGAGGAGTGGGCAGTATTAGCCAACAAAAGACGTTGATTGAGACGGTATTTGGTGTAAGTTCCTTTGGTCCCAGTGATGCAAAAAATTATACACCTAGAGATGGGGGTACTGATTATCAGCAAGCATTTGGGTATAGTACTTACTTCGGAGGCGGTTCACCGACGTTAAATAGCTCTATTCGAGGTATCGTGAATGGCAACCCTGACGCGTTGTTACTCATTACTGACGGAGCGCCAAACTATCCCGGTGGTATTAACGGTAATTCTGGCTTGGATAATAATTCGATTGCAATTGAAGAAGAAAAAAAAGCACGGAATATGTATTCGAATATTCCCGTGTATGGTGCGTTTGTTGCGGATGTGTTGTCGGATACGATTCCTATAGGGCTCAAACAGACGGTGAATGGTCCGAGAGATGTAGTTGGTCCAGTTGAGTATACGAACATTGCGCGGTTCCTGGACGAGAAGATTACAGATGCATGTGGTGATATAGAAGTCGTGACACCCGATGAATACGAGCTTTTTCCTACAATTAGAGCAACTTCGCATAAGGATAGTCCAAGTAATGTTAATCTAGGGGATTCAACGTACCTGACGGCGTCCGTCGATAATACCGGCATAACAAGCAGTGATACGAATTGGAAGATGATTCAGGTAGTTGTCCCGCTTTCTGGACCAGAGGATCCAAATGCAAATGCTGTGTCAATAGCTGCGGCGACATCTGGATTTGGACAGTACAAGGATGATGACGATAGTGATAATTGTAATTTTCTGGATTCTGTTGGCGTGAAAGGCATATGTAGTGTCGTACGATTCAAGGATGGTGCCGGCGCGACAGGAACAAGGGTGTTTACGCCTGCTGTGACAACTATGCCGAGCTTTGGTGAGTATGAGACGGTTTCTGGAGCCGCACTTGGTGAGCAGGTGTGTTATTTTCTCGTATTAAATACGCCGACACAAGATAAGGATTCGCCGAAGTATCGATA
>JAGQNH010000109.1 GCA_020428185.1 Candidatus Saccharimonadota bacterium
ACAGTTCGGTCGCAAGATCGGTGATTTTCAGGCCATCGGGTTCAAACTCGCAGACATGAAAACCCGTCTCGATGCGGCTCGACTGCTCGTCTACCGCGCCGGCTGGATGGCTCGCAATCACAAGCAGTTCAACGCTGCCGAAGGTTCGATGGCCAAACTCTACGCCAGTGAAGCCGCCGTCTACATCACCGAGGAAGCAATCCAAATCCTCGGAGGCAACGGCTACACGCGGGACTACCCAGTCGAGCGCTGGCACCGGGACTCCAAGATCTTTACGATCTTTGAGGGTACTAGCGAAATCCAACGACTGGTGATTGCGCGCAAGATCACCGGCCTTCCTATCCGCTAGACCACTGCACGTGTGACAACCTGCTAAAACGGCGAAGTATCGCCTGCAAGCGGTACGTAGATTGTACGCAATACAATCTACGTACCGCTTTTTTCATTGTTCAAAATTGACATAGTATATAAAAAGTACTATAAGAATAGTACAACTATGGAAGCTGCTTCACGCATCGAGAAGTGTTTAACCCACGCCGATAGATATGGGCTCTACTCGATTGGATCCGACATCGTCCATAATCCTCCTACTAGAGAATACGTGCACGGAGGATTACATGCGCTTCGAAACAATATCGTCAGTCTGCGCTCGTCAGATAATCCAGATGACAAGCGAGCCATCAAAGATATAAACAAATACTTCTTTAAAAGCGATTACTCTCATGCATTATCACATCTATATACCAATCTTGATCAACCAGTGCATACAAACGTAGTTGAATGGATGGCTTCAAGCACAGATCATGACCTAGAACAATTTTGCATCTGGAGCCTCAAGCGCAACATGCAGCTCACCGAATCAATCAATCGCGATAAGCCACAACTCGCCGAACACGCTCACAAAAAGACAGCTAAGCTGGAGAAGATTGGTTTTTTCCCAAAAACAGCATCCCGACTAATGGAGCAAGCAACTGAAGAATACAATCTCAAAGGAATGGATACATTCTTCAGTGGCGGACGCAGCGTCGTCGGTTTTTGCCTTGAAGACGACATCGTACTGTCCAATCAATACATTATGCGACGCTCTCAAAAATTTGCGGCTCCCATAATGAAACGGTATATGTTCCATGAATACCTGCATGGGGCGGGTCGTGGCAGAGGTTTTCTCGATGGCATCAAGCAACCCTTCTACTACAATCATGTTATGGACGAAGCATTCGTAGAACATGCCACTGTAGTCGCGCACTCACCATTCCGTACAAAACACAACGTCATTCATCCAAAACAGCGATCAGCATACAGCGATTTAAGTGTCTATACTCCTGAACGCACATTTTTGGCAGTCTTAAGCGACAATGCCGGCATCACAATTGAACAACTAGCGGAGACGTATTTTAGCAAACGAGGCGAAGAGCGCGGAGATCGCCTCAGAGAAGAGATCGAGAGAAAAATTGGAAAATTCTTCGGTACAATCCATAATTTCTTTGTATTCGCAGACATCTATCAAAACACGATGCATCCACACCGTGACCCTTTCGTCTATAAGACAATCGACAGTCTAGTCACACCCCCCTCCGCCAATATCCTTAAATAAGTTATAATACGTAGTATATTTGATTCGAAAGAAGCGTTTGATATACTAAGTATAGTAAAGAGGGGGAATTCTATGAGCGACACAAAACCACAAATTACAATTTACAGCACGAGTTGGTGTGCGTTTTGTCATACTGAGGCACAATGGCTCGATCACCTTGGGATTCCATATGTCAAAAAAGACATCGAAGAAGACAAAGAAGCCTACGAGGAACTTATGCAAAAAAGCGGCGGCAACTACTCCGGAGTCCCTGTCACAGATGTGGCCGGCGATCTCATACTTGGATTTGATCGACCAAAACTACTTGATGCCATCAAGACACATAATCTCAACCCTTCGGCAAACTAATACACAATATCATCACAACAAAAGACGCCCAATCTGGGCGTCTTTTCGTAATATTGTCTAAAATGTTGTATAATCACACACTATGATTGGTCGGGAGAACCACAACTATACTTTTGATGATTATCGCTACGATATGCCTGCGCGCGCCATGGGTAGCGAAACCGAATATACCAATGATAGTGATGTCGAAGGGGCAATTTACCAAAACGGATACGACGGTCCTCACAAAAAACTACTACGATTCGTCCGCCCAGAATGGTTTATATCACCTGGTCGACATATGACCCCAAGCGCCATCACCAAAAATGGCGGGGAACTATACCTCGACTTTACTGTTCTTGAATATTCGACTCCCGAATGCACCACGCCACAAGAACTCGTTTTGCATGAACGCGCAGGAGAGACAATTGTATACGACACGATGATGAGCATCGGCATGCGCAATGGCAAAATACCAAAAGTCTACAAACGTAGCGGCTATACCGAAGTGATAGCAAACAATGAGCCATATCCAATACTAAACGAGATGAGCATCGGTCATCACGAAAGCTACTCAAGCATCAACGTCTTTTCAAACTTGCCATTATCGACACACTCAAACGAAATGAAAAAAATACCAGAAGCTCGCCAATTAGGTGATTTTCTCGCACTACGAAAACTTATCGACGGTGTCGGTATGGTCGGCCAAGATCACTTCTCAATTACGCAAAAACCTCGCGCAATAAACTATCGGGCATTTGATCGCGAAGTTGGAGCCAACGGCAAACGACCCTTTCGTCAAAACACATCACGATTAGAAGTCAGGAGTGGAGAAGGTAACAAATCAGACTGGGCAGTGGCGTTTAAGGTTGGCCTGACATCTTTGGTTCTGCGCCTTATCGAGCATGGCAAGTACCCACAACATCTTGAGCTATATGACCCGAATGTTACGGTATTAAAAATTGCCAAAGACCCTATGGCACTTGTCACACTCAAATCCGGCATCAACACAAAGGCAATCGAAGTACTAAAGGACATTGTCGATACCGCATACGCAGAATGTGAAAAATACGAAGACTTCCCAGAATACGAAAAACAAGCCTATGCGGATTTTGTCACATTTTATAATGACCTGCATCAGATTAGCCTTCCAGATCATGATGTATCGGCACTTTCCGATCGCATCGATTGGGCAGCACGATACAAATTCTTCATTGACTATGGTGCGACATACGAAACCTTCACAGCTCGCAATCTCGAGCAAGTTCGGTACGATCTCCTATGGGATAGAATCGGCACAAAAGATATCGCACGCAAACGATTCGCAAAATTTGGGCATACGGCGCTCTGCGTAGATGTGCCCGAACCACCACGTACGCGTGCAGCCGCTCGTGTCAAAATCGTAAAAGACCTCTATGACAACGACAATCTACAATCTGTTGACTGGAACGCCGTCACGACAAAAGATGAATATAAATACTCGCTTCAATATCCACTCAGCCAAGAAAGTGAAATACGCCGCCTAGGACTCTCTGGCTGAGGGTAAGGGCAAGAATACCTTGCGATCCGTAGGGTACTCTCCGTTCACACAAGCCATGCACACTCCTCCAAGTTGTCGTTCAATAGTACCTTCGACACTCTGAGGAGTCCATTCTATAGCCTCGCGTAATCCGTCCTCTGTAATAAATCGCAGTGAATCAACGCCAAAATATTTTGCCATCTCATCAATATCAAGATTTTTCTTTCTTGCCAATAATTCTGATGGATTTCCCGTGTCTATACCATATACGCATGGATTCATATGAGGTGGAAAACCGATCCTCAGATGTACACTACGCGCCCCAGCATCACGCAACTTGCGCACATACACACGCCCTGTCGTACCGCGAACCACAGAATCATCAACCACAACTACATCTTTACCACGCACCATAGCAGGTGTCACATTAAGCTTCAGTTCGGCAGTCGATGCTCGTAGCTCTTGATTAGCTAGTATAAATGTCCTGCCGACATATGGATTTTTGGTAATTGCACGAGCATAGCGAATACCCGTACTATCCGAGTATCCTATCGCCGTATCACTTCCGGAATCAGGGATACCGACAACGACATCCGCAACAAAATTCGCATCCTCCATCCGCGCCAACATCCGACCAATATTCATTCGAATCTGCTGCACACTTCGGCCATAATACGATGTGTCGGGTCGTGCAAAATACGCGAATTCCATCGAGCACATTGCCGTTTGCTCGACATGATATATACTCTCTGACGTCGCATCACTTCCATCGAGTGGCACCGTCCACAACATACCAGGCGCTACTTCCTTTGCTTCTGCCGTACTTGCATCGCGTAGCGGACCAAGTGCACTGTCTTCTGATATAAAATAGTGATATTTATCAGTTCGTTGCTGAAATAATGGACGAAAACCCCAAGGATCTCTCGCCGCATACAAACACTTACCATCACTAGCAACGATACTATACCCACCACCGATACTCCGAAGAGTCTCGAGCAGACTTTCGCGAAATGTTTCGCCTCGCTCGATCATACGCTTATCGATTATATCCACCAAATACTCTGTATCGGTCAAACCTCGTCGGTTTTCCAGCTCCTTAATATGACCATTCATCGCAATCATAAACAACGAATCCTTACCGCCAAGCGGATGTGCCTTCTCGGCAGCATCGCCACTTTTTTTGCCAGTTCCGTATCGCGTATGAGCGAGCGCCATAGACCCTTCGGGGAATCCAGTAAGATACCGACCGCCGGCAAACACATCGGTGATTAATCCTCGATCCTTTTGCGTAAAGAAACTATTCTGAGCCGTATTAAAAACAGATATGCCCGCACCATCTTCACCCCTGTGCTGCAGACCGAGCAAGCCTTGATACGCTTGAATACCCAGTGGTATATCGCGCGAATCATCACGATTACCATCAATCCGAGCAACCGCAAATACACCGCACTCTTCTCGAGGAATATCCTCCATCTCAATTTCCGGCATTTTTTCGGCAGACATTTACAATCATAATAGCAGAGCAGTATGGACATCGACAAAAAATACTTTTTATGCTATAATAGTAATATACACTCACTAGCAAAAGGATAGAGTGATGGAACCTTTCGGAATCGTTCTCACAGCGGCAATAATCATATTTATTTTCATATGCATTACGTCGCTACTGACCATCAAGATCAGGAGAAGTACCAACAGCATCTTAATAGATGCAAAACTGCAAGAAGCGTACCTGAGCGGCTACGACCTCGGTCATTCCGTCGGGAGGAGCCAAGGATTTACCGATGGCTACACCAAAGGTAAATACGATGGCAGTTTCGAAGGCACCGTGGAACGAGTAGTCACAGAGCTGGAAAATATAGCCAACGGGAGCTACTAAATCCCGCTACACCCCCGCACGTACCCCACAAGGGATAACGGCGGGGGCTTATTTTGCGCTATAATTAATACAATGACCAAAAAAATTGCAACGCTACCAGGTGGTGACGCTGTCGCGTATTGGACACACCACGACGACAAGCAGCCAACCCTCATACTCGTACACGGCTTTACCGGCTCACATGAAGGGTTTCAGTATCTGGTACCTCTATTAAAAAATGTCCGACTCATCATCCCGGACTTACCAGGATTTGGTGTCAGCCCATTGCCACATAACTCACTGACACTTCGCGAACTAGGCGAGTGTCTCATTGATTTTGTCGAATCACTACAACTTCGAGAACCCCCTATACTCGTAGGGCACTCAATGGGTTCGCTTGTCGTCAGTGAAGCCGTCCGCCAGAGTCCTTCGACATTCGCACGCAAACTCATCCTCCTTAGCCCAGTACCTGCGCCAGTCGGTATATTCGACGAGAGGCTTCCTGGTGTACTATTTGGCCGACTCTACTACCGATCCAGTCATCTGCTGCCTGTCGTCGGAAAAAGAATTGCAAAAAGCGCCACTATCACAAAAGTTAGCACTCATTTCATCATGACTGCACGTGATAAACAATTACGACGCGCAATACACGGCCATCATCTCGATAACCTCAATTTTATAAGTAATATCGGCTGGTACGCAAAGCTACATAGAGAAATCAATCGAACAGGTATTGTTCGATACAAATCAGCACTTCGCGAATTCGATGTACTCACAGTATGCGGCAAGCAAGACAATGTCACGACACTACGACTACAAAAACACGCCGCGCAAAAAATTGGCGCGCACCTCGTCATCATCCCCAAGGTCGGC
>JAGQNH010000110.1 GCA_020428185.1 Candidatus Saccharimonadota bacterium
AAAAGCGCCCCAACCTCGTTTCCAATTTCGGCAAACTTGGCATAATCAAGCTCGCGAGGGTATGCGCTAAAGCCAGCCAATATAATTTTTGGCTTGTGCTCTAAGGCCAATCGTCGCAACTCATCGTAATCAATCTCACCCGTTGCAATATCCTTCATTTTATAGCGCACGAAATTAAACTCACGTGCCAATACCGTTACTGGTGCACCGTGAGTTAAATGGCCGCCATGGCTCAAATCCATCGCCAAAATAGTATCGCCCGGTTCACACCACGCATGATACACCGCTTCATTTGCCTGCGCACCAGAGTGAGGTTGTACGTTGGCATGATCAGCACCAAACAGTTGCTTTGCTCGATCGATTGCAAGCTGTTCTATTTGATCAGTAAATTCTTGCCCTCCGTAGTACCGACGACCAGGATATCCTTCTGCATATTTATTCGTAAACACACTACCAAGTGCCGTCAGCACATCACGAGACACGTAATTTTCACTCGGTATAAGCTCCAATCCGTTGCGCTCGCGGCGCTCTTCACCTGCAATCAAATTTGCTACTGTTTCGTCATTCATAATTACCGATAATTATACCATATACTGATAAAAATAATTGACGGTATATCATAAATGATATAAAATTTTTATTATGACATCGCAAGATTACAAAGAAAAAATCGGCAATCTTATCCAAGAAAGTCGCCAAAATCGAGGCTTCACTCAGGCGCAATTAGCAGAGGCACTCGGCACAAGTCAAAGTGCAATAAACCGTATCGAGAAGGGCGGTCAAAACATCAGTCTTGAAATGATAGCTCGCATTAGCGAAGTACTGTCTCACGATATCATGACGCTCAATCAAGTTGGAAAGATAAATTTTCGCGTACAGGGTGGCGCTAAGCTTTCAGGCAGTATCACCGTAAAAACAAGCAAGAACGCTGCAGTCGCGCTACTCTGCGCAAGCCTACTCAATCAAGGCAAAACCGTACTCCGGAAAGTTGCCAAAATCGAAGAAGTCAATCGTATCATCGAAGTACTTCAGAGTATCGGCGTAAAGGTGCGCTGGATAAACGACGATGGCGATCTAGAAATAATCCCACCAAAAAAACTTCGCCTCGAAAACATCGACACCAAAGCAGCTATGCGAACAAGAACAATCATCATGTTCCTGGGGCCGCTTTTGCACCAATATCGAAGCTTCAGACTTCCGTTTGCAGGTGGATGCAATCTTGGTACGCGTACAGTTGAACCACATATGATTGGGTTACGCCCATTTGGACTCGACGTCGAGGCGACGACAAACTATTACGATGTTACAGCCCGACCAAAATCCGTTGATCGCACCATTGTACTAACCGAAAGAGGTGATACGGTAACCGAAAATGTCATCATGGCTGCATCTCTACACGTGGGCACGGTGACAATACGAAACGCTAGCTCAAACTATGCGGTACAAGATCTCTGTGTTTTCTTGCAGAAGCTTGGAGTCAAGATCGAAGGAGTTGGCACAACCACTCTTCGTATTACTGGCGTTGCACATATCGATAAAGATATTGAATATTATCCAAGCGAGGATCCTATCGAAGCAATGAGTTTCATAGCTGCAGGCGTGGTCACGAATAGCGAGATAGTCGTCCAACGAGCACCAATCGAATTCCTAGAAATAGAACTTGCCACTCTCGCTGAGATGGGTCTCAAATACGAACTCAGCGAGGAATACAAAGCTAAAAATAACCACACACGACTCGTTGATATTCACCTCAAGCAATCTCAACTCAAAAAAGCTAAGGACAAATTGCACGCGCTGCCCTTCCCGGGTATCAATATGGACAACCTCCCCTTCATGGGACTTATTGCAATGACTGCGCGTGGGCGCTCAATGATACACGACTGGTCCTACGAAAATCGTGCAATATACTTCACCGAACTAACAAGACTCAATGCAAATGTCGAACTTCTTGATCCACATCGCGTATATGTCACCGGACCAACCAAATGGAAACCTGCCGACATCGTTGCACCTCCTGCACTTCGACCATCTGTCGTTATATTACTCGCGATGCTTGCCGCTCCCGGTGATTCGATTCTTCGTGATGTATACTCGATCAATCGTGGCTACGAAGATTTTGCAAATCGCCTAAATAGTCTCGGTGCACGAATCGAAACTGTCCGAGAAATATAGATTATATCTGTTATTTATGGTATAGTTTTTTAGTACAACATGGCGGATGTAGCTCAGTCGGTTAGAGCGTCTGATTGTGGTCCAGAAGGTCGTGGGTTCAATTCCCATCATTCGCCCCAAAAAAAGCCCGAATACTAATTCGGTCTTTTTTCGTATCAAGGTCAAGCGGCCTACCCGTACTTATCATATTTTCTCGTACGTGGCTCGACAAATGATTGCCGTCGCTCCAAGGATCGAGTATCAATCTTACTCCTGTCCTTGAGTCCCCCCTTTTGTCGATTGGCATGTACAGCCGAATCGGTAAAGCTATCAGTATTGGCATCATACATTCTGCCCCGTTGTTGATCAGCGGTACGAGACTTCACCGCCGACCCTCTTGAACCTAATTGTGAATGTCTGTAAGATCCAACAAACCTACTCCTAGCACTGAGCTCGCGACGTCGATCAATCGATATTCCACCAGCGCCACCACCACCAGCCACAACACCGAACCCGTTGCTATGCTGCACGTCGCCGATTGACATGTCTTTGTTTAAAAACTGGTTGAGATCTGCCATATTTTTTTGTTTTTTACTTTAATAATCATCATTATCTCATATTTCTGGTATACTATCTAGAGTTCGCGGGCGTCGTATAATGGCTAATATACCTGCCTTCCAAGCAAGTGA
>JAGQNH010000111.1 GCA_020428185.1 Candidatus Saccharimonadota bacterium
TGAATATATTAAATAGTCAGTATTAATTTAGAATCCGCTTTTAGCGTTATTCTCGAGCATCATCTTGATCTTTTCATCAGGCGAAAGCTGCATCATATTGTAGTTCATGTTGTACATGATCCACAGCGAACCGGCAACTATTATCAATACCATCACGGCCATCGTCAAAAAGCTCAGCAACTTATATCGAGGACCAATCTCATCATCAATATGCAGGAAGAAGACCAGTTGTGCAATTGCCTGCACAACCGCAAGGATACAGATGAGTGCAATAAGCTGAACACCAAATGCAAAGTGATTAACAACGGCATCGTATGCGACAAAAGTAAGAAGTAGTGATATTACAAATCCGGCGGTATATCGTTTTCTGGTCATATTGCGACTCCCATTAGGTATACTACTGTGAATATAAATATCCAGACGAGATCTAGAAAATGCCAAAACATACCAAATAGAGACATTTGTCTTGTCAGCTTATCGGTCAAGCCCTTGCGCGTAATTCCCCATACCAATACAAAGAGCCATATCAGCCCAATCAAGATGTGGAAGCCGTGTGTCCCGACAAGTGCAAAGAATGCAGACAAAAATGCACTTTGTTGCCAGCTATGTCCCTCGGCAACAAACTTTGCAAACTCGCTAATTTCAATAGCCAAGAATGCAAGTCCCAGTGCAAATGTCGCAGCAAGCGCAACGTACATTTGACGCAATTTCTTTTCCTTAACGGCTATCAGTGCCAAGCCCGACGTAAAGCTACTCGTCAGCAATATAATTGTCTCTGCCAGTGCAGTAGGCATCTCAAATATTTCCATGCCGCTCGGTCCATGCGCAGTAGCATCTCGCAAGACAACATACGTAGCAAACAAACTCGCAAACACCATACAGTCGGTCATGATATAAAACCAAAAACCAACAGTTGTCCTATTTAGCAATTCTGACTTTTCAGCATGTTCACTCATGCGTTCACTCCCCTAAGTCTTTTTTCGATTGATGCAACTTTTTTCGCAGAGATAGTGCGTTCTGTATCATCACGTTGAGTAGACAGTATCACGGCTCCAATCAATACAACAAAACTCACTGCGACAAGCCACCAAATATGCCAGATAATCGCAAATCCAACGATAAATGCGACAGCACCTACATACACACCGTAGGCAGTATTTTTCGGCACATGAATCGCCGTATATTCGCTCGATGCAGTATTTTTCTTGCCGTGCTTGATTGACCAAAACTCATCACGAGAAGTCACCGTATCAAGGGTCGCAAAATTATACTCAGCAATAGGAGTGGTTGTAGCCCATTCTAGCGTACGGCCTCCCCATGGGTCTGGCCCAACAGCGAGTTCCTTGCGATGGCGAATACTATAGATAACTTGCAACACCTGAAATACAACTCCTGCGAGTATTATCACGACACCGACACCAGCAACCACGAATAGCTCCTGCCATCCAAGGCTTGGATCATAATGATCAAGTCGTCGCACAGCACCCATTAGTCCCAGTATATATATCGGCACGAATGCGACAAAGAAACCGACAAGCCAGCACCAAAACGCAGCCTTGCCCAAACCTTCGTGCAGCCGAAAGCCAGTAAATTTCGGAAACCAATACGCAAAGCCAGCAAACGCCCCAAATACCACACCTCCAATGATCATGTTGTGGAAGTGAGCAACCAAGAATAGACTGTTGTGCACTTGGAAATCTATACCAGGCACCGCTAGTAGCACTCCAGTAACGCCACCAAGTGTAAACGTAGCGACAAATCCCATAAACCATAGCATAGGCGTATCAAACCTCACACGCCCCCTAAACATAGTAAATATCCAGTTAAACACCTTCACACCCGTGGGTATAGATATAACCATCGTCATGATACCGAAAAATGCGTTCACGTTGGCGCCTGATCCCATCGTGAAGAAATGGTGCAACCAAACAGTAAATGATAGCAGCATAATTGCAATTATCGCCCACACCATGCTCGTGTACCCAAAGAGTTTCTTGCGGCTAAATACAGGAACTATTTCCGAGAATATACCAAAGGCAGGCAACACAAGAATATACACTTCCGGATGCCCCCATGCCCAAATCAAATTCACATACATCATTGGATTGCCACCCAAATCAGAAGTAAAGAAATGCATGCCCATAGTCCTATCAAGAGCAAGCATCGCAAGTGTTGCAGTCAATATAGGAAACGCTGCCATTACGAGCAACAAGCTCCCTACAACAGACCAGACGAATATTGGCATCTTCATCAGAGTCATGCCTTTGCGTCGCATCGTAAATATTGTTGTCAAGAAATTAACTCCAGACAATAGACTTCCGACGCCAGCTATCTGCAAACTCCATATCCAATAATCAACCCCCGTACCCGGACTGTATGCCAATTCAGAGAGTGGAGGATACGCCAGCCAACCTGCAGCAGCAAACTCACCGAGTGCAAGGCTCACGTTTGTCAAAACCATACCTGCAACAAATAGCCAAAAACTAATGGCGTTTAGTAGCGGAAATG
>JAGQNH010000112.1 GCA_020428185.1 Candidatus Saccharimonadota bacterium
TGATCGAGATTAATATACATCTCTATTCCATATTCTTCCTTGTAGTTGTCGACCATATCGCGAATGTTTTCGAGACCAATTGCTTTTACTTCACCATGGCTTACTTCCACTAGCACTGGAGATCTGAGTTTTTGTGCTGCACGAGCAACCGCAATCAAGGTTTCTTGATTATCGATATTAAACGCTCCAACCGCAAAATGCTGTCGTCGTGTTCGCTGCATCAAATGCCGTGCTCGCATCGTATTAGCTCTAATATACGGAATTGTTAAACTCATATACCCTCCCTAAAATTCCCTATGATATTGTGGTTTTTCATGTACAAATTCTTTGACTGCATGTGCAATCTTGTCGCCAGTTAGCCCAAAATAGTCAAGCAACTCATCAGGACTTCCGGATTCACCAAATCTATCCATCATGCCAATTCGCTTCAGTGGTGTCGGTAGCTGTTCACTCAGCAATTCCGCTACTGCAGCGCCAAATCCTCCAATAATCTGCGCCTCTTCTGCTGTCACGACACGGCCAGTCTTTTTCGCACTAGCCAAGATTGTATGTTCATCAAGGGGTTTTATAGTCGGCACGTGTACTACTTCAGCACTAATACCTTGCTTTTCCAGTTCTCGAGCCGCAACCAACAACTGGTATGTCATCGTACCCGTACCAAGCAAGCTTACGTCGCTACCCTCTCGAAGGAGATATGCCTTGCCAATTTCAAATGGAGATTCTTCAGTACTAAATACTGGAGTTTTCTCGCGCGCCAACCGCAGATAACTCGGCTTACCGTTTTCGGCAATCGCTTTCGTTGCCTTTTCGGCCTCGACGCTATCACCAGGTGCGACGACAACCATATTCGGCAATACGCGCATGAGGGCAATATCCTCAAGCATTTGATGTGTCGCTCCGTCTGGCCCGACACTAACACCCGCATGCGATCCAACGACTTTTACTGGCTGGTCATTAAGGCATGCAGTTGTACGTATCTGCTCCCAGTTGCGCCCAGGACTAAATGCAGCATAGCTACTCGTAAATGGAACTTTGCCAGCGCGAGCCATGCCACTCGCCACAGTGACAAGGTTTTGCTCCGCAACACCAATTTCGACGAACCTTTCAGGAAAGGTTTCTTTGAATTTACTCATTTGAGTACTATCGGTCAGATCGGCACAAAGAGCTACGACATTTTCGTTTGTCTCGCCAGCTACCTTGAGTCCGCGACCAAATCCTGCGCGAATCGGCTCACTATCGACATCGTCCGTAAATAATTTATCAGAAAGAGAATAATGGCTCATTGATGCTCTCCTTTAATTTTGCCGTCTAAGGTACGTAGCTTATGTAGCGCATCCTTGGCTTGTTCGCTATTTGGCGGCATGCCGTGCCAATGATAGTCGTACTCCATAAAATCAACGCCCTTACCTGGAATAGTATGTGCAATCACGACACTAGGTTTATTAGTAATAGCGCGGGCCATACTTGCAGCATCTACAATGCTCTCGATATTGTGACCGTCAATCTCTTGCACGTGCCACCCAAATGATTCCCATTTACCACGTAAATCTTCGACTGGCATCACATCCTCAGTCATACCGTCAATTTGAATATTGTTCCTATCGACAAATACAATCAATTGAGAAAGCCTGTACTTCCCAGCAAACATTGCGGCTTCCCATATATTGCCTTCATCAAGCTCACCGTCACCAGTAACAACATACACAAACCTATGAAGTTGCTTGTCGATATGTTGCAACGTGTGCGCAACACCTGCAGCTTGAGACAAACCACTACCGAGCGGCCCACTCGTATTTTCTAGACCCGGCAATCTTGTTCGCTCAGGATGGCCCTGCAACCTACTTCCAAATCTTCGCAAGGTCATCAGCTCATCCTTATCAAAAAATCCCGCCTCAGCCATTGCAGCGTATTGGACTGGCACACAGTGTCCATTACTAAGGAAAAAGAAATCACGCTCATCCCAATCAGGCTTCTTTGGATCAACCCGCAAAATACTAAAATACAGAGCCGAAAAAATCTCTGCAAGCCCCAACGGACCTGCACTATGTCCACTACCTGCATGCTCAAGCATGCGTATTATATCTTCCCGTATTGCGTACGCTTTGTGCTCAAGATCGGTAATAGTTAGATTTTTATGCATTACATCGCCCCCTGTTTACCAACTTCTTTTACCAGTGCGGCATACGCACTCTCTGGATCTGTTGCTTTTTGAATTGCTCCACCGACATAAAAAACATCGACACCGCCTTGAGCAAGACTAAATGCATTATCCAATATCACTCCTCCATCCCAGCCGATTTCAGCGGCAGCATTGATATTTTTTATCAAACGAATCTTCTCGAGCTGCATCAGACTAGCTGTACCGCCATATTTGCCAAGATCACCGCTAAACACCATGACATGATCGGCAGCGCTTATGAGGTGCGTAACGTCCGAAGGTACAGTCTGCTTCATCAATGCAATACCGGCCTTGATTCCTGCAGACTTGATTTTCTGTATTACTGGCAACAAATCTGCCTGTACTTCAACATGAAAAATTATCAAACTTGGACGTAGTGCGATGAACGAATCTACATGTACCGTCGGATCCGCAACCATCGCATGGATATCGGCCTGCCACTCTTGTGGCCACCAAATTTGGTTTGCCATTATGGTTTGGTTTGGAGCAAATGTACCATCCGAAAAATCAATATGTATACGTCTTGCAAACGTATGTACGCGCGTCAATGATTCCTTGTAATCATCGGAAGTGCTTACAGTAACACAAGGTACAACTACTGCCATTACGATATCTCGTCCAATTCTGCATTGCGACGCCTATATCGTGGAGCATCAGCAAATTCAGTATGCAACCACGTGTCTAGAATATCTTGCCAGACCGATTCATCTTCTCGTTGCAATACTCTTGCTGGTAGACATAGCACATTACAATTATTGTCGTTACGCGTCATCCGAGCTTCTTCTGCATCCCATATAACGCTGGCCCGTATACCTCGGAATCGATTTGCCGCCATCGCCATGCCCTGGCCACCGCCGCATATCAAAATAGCACGTGGATCAGGATCATCGTCGCCTATGACTTTTATAGCCGCCGCTTGAGCAAACTGCGGAAAATCATCGTCAGGATCAAGTGTCTTAGAACCAACATCAACAACGTCGATATTACGCTTTACCAGATAGGCGAATACGTCCTCTTTCAAATCGAAACCAGCATGATCAGAGCCCAAATATATTCTCATACCCTAAGTATAAGCGTTTTTAAACAAAAACAAAAGTGTGTTTTAAAACAAGGAAAAATATTATCCACTGGTATGGCCAACATACAATCACACCAACGCAAACGCCGCGCTCAATACAGCGTATTAACGCGGCGTTTGCACTTTTTCCTATTCTTGGCTTTGAGTTTTCGTAAGGTCTGCAACCAACTCGACAAGCCGGTTACTATATCCCCACTCATTGTCATACCAGACACAAATCTTGATTAGATTACCGCCAACAACTTTTGTCAAAAGTAGATCTACAGTGCCCGAATGGCTGTTACCGATATAATCTCGACTCACAAGTGGCTCTTCACTAACTGCCAATATTCCCTGGTAGAATGGATCTGCAGCGGCTTTCTTAAATACCTCGTTCACTTCTTCGACAGTCACATCCTTAGAAAGAAGCGCTGTGACGTCACTAATCGAAACAACCGGAGTCGGTACACGGACAGAGAGGCCGTCGAACTTGCCTTCAAGATTTGGTAGAGTCTTCGTCACTGCGATTGCAGCACCAGTAGTGGTCGGTACAATATTCTCAGCAGCATTTCGTCCTTCGCGAAGATCTTTTGCTGGCGCATCTTGCACGACCTGGCTCGCAGTATAGCTATGCACAGTTGTTAGTAGTGACTTTTCGACACCAAACTCACTATCAAGTATCGACATTACGGCACCAAGACTATTTGTCGTACAGCTTGCATTACTGACGACACTTGTCGCATCCTTCACCTTGTCGTCATTGGCACCAAGAACAATGGTGTCTACACCGTCTGATTTGCTGGGTCCGCTAATAACAACGCGCTTTGCACCACCACCGACAATATGCTTTTCCGCATCTTCTTTTGCCGTAAATCGACCCGTAGACTCAATTACAACATCTACACCAAGGTCTCCCCATGGCAATACAGATGGATCTTTTTCTGCAAGCACCTTAATATGCTTTCCATCGACGATAATACCCGCGTCGTCAAATCCAACTTCTTTGCCGTATGTACCGTAGTTACTGTCATTTTTTAGAAGGTATGCCAACGTTTTCGTGTCTGTTAAATCGTTAATTGCAACGATCTCTAGGTCACTGCGCTCAAATGCAATTTTGAATGCATTACGGCCAATCCTTCCGAATCCGTTGATACCTAGTTTTGCTACTGCCATGAAAATTCACCACCTTTTCTTGCTATTTAGTTCTATCTTCTTTGATTGTAAACAGCGTAAGCATAATATGCAATGCTCCTAATCATTTTTTTTATTGCATACAGTATCCTATAATGACGCTATGGATAAGCGTTCTGTTCTGTCACTTGCAAAAGAGTTCTACGATGAGGATCAACTCGCCGAGCTCGAGCATGCGATTAGCTACGCAGCCGAAAAACACAGCGGTCAAAAGCGACTCAGCGGAGAACCGTACATCACTCACCCACTCGCTGTTGCACATTCGCTCCTCGACTGGGGAATGGATATCGATACTGTACTAGCGGGCGTCCTGCACGATACTGTAGAAGATACCGACGCAGAACTTGGAGATATCGAAAACCTATTCGGTAGAGATGTTGCTTTTTTGGTCGATGGCGTCACAAAAGTCAGTCAAGCTCGCGCCGGTATGCGCAGCCTCGACAGCTACCTGCCTCAAACCAAAGATAACTTATCAAAGCTACTAATCGCCGTCAGCCAAGACGTACGCGTGATTATCATTAAGCTTGCCGACCGTATACATAATCTTCAGACGCTCAAATCAATGCCTCCCGCAAAACAAAAAAAGATTGCACGCGAATCACTTGAAGTCTTTGCGCCGATGGCCGATCGTCTTGGTATGGGTCGGGTCAGGATGCAAATCGAGGAGTTAGCATTTCGTTATCTCGAGCCAAAAGAATATGACCACCTAAAAAATCTCATCAGAAAGAGACTTGGAAAAAGCACCCGTAAACTCGGAACGGTACGTACCGATGTAGAAAATGAGCTGAAGAAGCAGGGTGTCCCATTTGAAATCAACGGACGCGTAAAAAGTGTCTATAGCTTGTACCGCAAACTAGAAAAGGTCAACGGCAATATAGATGACATATACGACCTAATGGCGCTGCGCATAATCGTCCCCAACAACGAAACATGTTATCGAGTACTCGGTATTCTACATAGCATGTATCAGCCTATGCTTGCACGCATCAAAGATTATATCGCCGTGCCAAAACCAAACGGTTACCAGAGCCTCCATACGACAGTTATTACTCCGAGTAAACAAATCGTGGAATTCCAAATCCGCACAAACGAAATGCATGAGTACGCCGAAAGAGGACTTGCCGCGAGCTTCCACTATCACGAGCAAAAATCAACAAAAAACTACGCACGCAAAAAAGGCAGTTCTCATCTACCCGGAGAGCTCCAGTGGATTACACAGATGCAGGAGGTCGCAGCTCGACTTAGAGATGGTGAAGAAATAAGTCACGAACAACTCAACGTCGATTTATTTTCCAATCGCATATTCGTCTACTCTCCGAAGGGCGATATCTACAATCTTCCCGAAGGCGCGCTTCCCCTTGATTTTGCCTATATCGTCCACAGTGACATCGGCAAGCACGCCTATAGTTTCCGCGTCAACGGCACAATCCATGCATTTGACAAGCCCCTTCACAACGGCGACGTAGTCGAAGTTATAACACGAAGACTGTCACAGCCCAAAAAAGACTGGCTCGAACTTGTCACAACCACCCACGCCCAGACAAAACTCCGTATGCAATTACGCAAACTCGGTATTCTACAAGCCGTAAGTGGTGCAGCGGCGATTATTCGAGATAAGGCGACGCGCAAGCAATCAAACAGCAAATAGATCGTGTTTCATAGCGTATTCTACGCCACTGCGCTCGGGTTGATCGAGGTCTTCTCGTGACAGCAAATCATCAATACTACACCACTCATATGATTCATGCTCCCAACTAATTGTCACTTCCGGTGTAGAGTTCAAATGAATTTTATACATCAACATAGAAAGCGAATTCCCATTTGGAAGCTGTACGGTGGTAGCGAAAAACAATTCACACAATTTCTCATCGACAGAAAGCGACGTCTCTTCTCTTAATTCTCGAAGAGCTGCAGCAAGCTCGTATTCATGAGATTCTATTATCCCACCAGGCATATCTGTACAATGTGGATTTGTCGGATGGGTTTCGCTTCTTCTTAATACCAAAACCTCATTGTTTTCATTAAACACAAAAAGCTTTGCACTAAGAATCAATCTAGTCATCTACTTATTGTTCCAGCGTTCGATTGATTCATGGACAACGGCCTTTGCTTCATCTATACCGCCCCAACCTTTGACCACTGTCGTACCCGGCTTCTTAAGGTCCTTGTAATGATTGAAATGATTCTCAATTTGCTTAACCAATTGAGGGATGTCCTCAAGACTCTGGATACGATTTCCAGTATTACGATCATCGGCAGGCACGACGACAATCTTGTCATCGACCTCACCATCATCTTCAAATTTCATAACTCCGACAATCTTTGCTTCAAGAAATACTCCCGTAGGAAGTGGTTCGTCAGTGACCACAAGTGCGTCTAGCTCATCACCATCCTCATCAAGCGTCTGTGGGATAAAGCCGTAGTTTGTTGGCTTCGCAAAAATAGCAGGCTCCACACGATCAAGCTGCATGACAGCCAGCTCACGATTCCATTCAATTTTATGACTACTGCCGGCTGGAATCTCGATAACTACATTCAAAACTCCTTCGTCAACATTTCCCGGTGTCAGTATTTTATTAAAATCAGCCATTTTCTTCTCCTCTACTATTTGAACTATATATAGACTTCATCTAGTATACTATAGACATGTTAGTTATCGGACACCGTGGTGCTGCCGGCCTGGCTCCAGAGAACACTCTTGAGTCGCTGCGTGCTGGCAAAGATGCTGGTGC
>JAGQNH010000113.1 GCA_020428185.1 Candidatus Saccharimonadota bacterium
TCGTCGACCGACGAATTCATATATATATTATAGCATAATTCTATATATTTTTCAATATATCCTAGTGTACTCGGATTACAGATATAACGTATCGTGACGACACTCCAGATTATCTATAGTAGATACTATTTACTATTTACTTTTTGTATTTTTATACTATAATATCAATATGAAACGTATTAGTGAAAACCTCACTACATATACTACAGACGAAGCGTCTGAATCGGCAGATATTTCGTTTGAAGAACTCTACGCAAACAACTTTTCGCTTTTGCGACACATTGCTAGTCAATACAATGTACGTGATCCCGAGGCCACGGCTCAGGATGCATTTGTAAAGGCATACGAAAACTATGACAAATACAAAGACACTGGCTTTTCACGCAGAACCTGGCTTACTCGCATACTACACAACACAGCTCGCGATGAACTACGCAAATCAAACAAACGAATGTTTGACATGCTCGCTACCGAATCAGATCTGCTTCAGGCGTCTTTTCGTCCAGACCAAGGCGCGCAAGATAATTTCAGAAATATTGAGCTAGAAGAAATCATGAACCATATCAACGACGTTGTTTCTGCAAAATCACCAAATTGGTATGGCATCTTCACTCGACGTGTTCTCAATAATGACATGTATCGAGAGATTAGTGACGACCTTGATATTCCAGAAGGCACCGTGAAGGCATCGCTATTTCGTGCGTGCAAACTGCTGGCAAGCGATGAAGAAATCTTAGCTACATTTGGTAAGTAACCGTGTCGGAATACAGCAACAACAATACGGGCAAGGAAGTCGAGCTCTACGACCAATATGGCGCTGACAAACAGGCGAGTACCGACTTACTCCAAGCCCTACGAATACATTTTCGCCAAGAACTTGACCAGAGTGGCTTCACTCGCCGCTTTCTTGATACATTTGGTCATACGCTCCTCGAAGATGCAGATGCCGAACTATATGTGGCGCAGACCTTTCATGAGGCGACAGGTGTTCGTACTGTTCATGCTGTTTTGCGGCAGCAGCTTAGCCATGGAGGCTTTTCGCTCCACACCCGCCGAGTAGGTGAGGAGATGGGAGGCGCCCGAATGGCTGCCAAACACTTCACTGACGAGGATCTAGATCAAGCCATTAACCAGCTTGCCGACCTACGATCCATGCACGATCAAGGCATCATAAGCCTTGATCAAACGCTTTCGTGGCCGACTAATCAAGCCGGGTTGATTTAGTTCAGCGACACCTTGATACTTGCATTTTTTAGATTTTATGCTATAATTATTTTATGGAAGAAGTCTACAATCGTAGAGCCAACTTGGCGCAACGCCATTGTCTCGAGGCGAGCACACTATTCGCCAACTTTTTAAAAAGCCGACCAGATATCGACCCAAACTTTATCGACGACATGGACGATGAACAAGAGGCGGATTGGCAAAAATACAGCTCCGATCTTGCAATCACACAAGACATGGAACGTCACGAACTCGAAATCGAAATCAACGGTTCCGAATCCTAAACTCATAAATCACTGATGCTACTATTCGTACCAATTTTTTGGTATATCAATCAGTTCGATGTCGAACACCAAATCACTATTCGGTGGGATATTCGATGCCGCGCGGGCGGATCCGTAGCCGAGGGCAGAGGGGATAATCAGACGGCGCACACCGCCAACGCGCATGCCCGGCACACCCTGCGTCCAGCCTTTAATCACTTGGTTTAGTCCGAATGTCGCTGGCTTGCCCGTGTCGTGGCTACTCTGAAATATCGTGCCGTCGCGGCACAGCGCGCCAGTATAATGCGCCGTAATCCGTGCATCAGCCGCCACCTCGTCGCCATCACCAACAGTGATGTCGATTATCTGCAACTCGTTTACTTTATTAATCGGATCAAAATCCGCTAGTTTCGTTCCTTGTAGTCGTGCCATGTATTGAGTATATAGCCTATTTAGTCGCAGCAGCAGCCAGTCGCTCTCGAAGCGTCGACTCTGGTACCATGCCGATGATGTTGTCGACCTGCTTGCCGCCCTTGTACACCACCATGTTTGGAATACTCTGCACTCCGTGCTCTCCGGCGAGCATATTGTTGTCGGCAGACGCTTCGATATTTACCTTGACGACATCTGTCGTTTCGTCGAGTTTCTCTGCAAGTGAAATCAGGGTAGGTGACATCGCACGGCAAGGCGGACACCATTCAGCCCAAAAATCCACC
>JAGQNH010000114.1 GCA_020428185.1 Candidatus Saccharimonadota bacterium
AATATTCTCGTCGCAACAGATGTTGCAGCTCGCGGGATTGATATCAATAACATCTCGCACGTGATCAACTTTGATCCACCAAAACAATACGAAGATTACGTACACCGCATTGGACGTACTGGCCGTGCCGGCAAATCAGGCAAGGCTCTGACATTCATTAGCCGATAAATCCAGTCAGACCCAATCCGTTCCACGTCACCTTACAGCCTCACACATATATTGACTGAATCGTACAAATTATGGTATAAATACATAGTCATACACATACAAGTGTGCATGAAGTTTGGCACTCATAAGGAGAATTATGCCAATATTGTCAGTTGGATTTCACGCGTTACTGTGGGTTGCTATTGCAATCGGCATTACGTCGCTACTTGCAAAACGCTTCGCCTGGAGAAGTATCTGGGTGTACGCCGTGATTGTAGCGGGTGTCGCTGAAATTCTAGTAGACCTAATAACCGGTGTTTATTTCCTTGGATCAATCGTCTGGATTGCAGTCGTCATAGCGTCACTCTTTCCGAGCGTCCGAGTTCGCCTCGAATCTCTCTTTGGGAGAACTGACGTATAGTTCGACATATCCAACCATAGAAGGTCACCATACTCCGCAGTAATTACTGCGGAGTTTTTCTTTTTTATTAAACTATGATATAATAGCTATCATTAACTCAGCGGGAGAGTGAAATGACCAATGCTCAAGCTAGACAAACGTTCATGGAGTCCGAAAAGGGCCGTAGCTTACGCGAGCAACTAGAAATGATGGTCGAAAGCCCGCTATACAACACGCATGCATTCAGTCTAAACGGCGACCCTGAGGGCGCCGTTTTTGTTAACAAACATATGCACTACATGAGCTCTCATCGCTCGATGAATCACTCACAGTATCTATCAAACCTCAAGCTCATGACCAAAATCCGGTAATAGTTCGTATGGATATTCGTGAAATCACACCCTGCATTGGATGCCCCCGAAATTGCCATCCACTACGCCTCGACGAATCAGAGTCACAAAAGGCCGCCTCATTTTTGCTTACAAAAGCACTAGATTCAGCAGCTATAGATTCTCAAGATGATGCCTTGCGGCAAGATGTCGACGATATACAGACAGTCTGCGGTAGCAGATACACCACCAAACGAGCGCTCAGTGCAGTTGCAAGTTGCGGCTCAAGAATTGGGGCAGGTGAGTGCGAATCATGGCAGCTTGATCAAGAGAAGCCACAAATTACTTCAATTGAAGACTAACCTCAATATTTGCACTAATTAATATTTTATGGTATTATATACCCACCTTTTGAGGACTGTCTCGAAAGTTCCTTACAAACACTACCAGAAGGTGATTATGAGAAAAATCGCAGGGCTACTCATGACGGCAGTCGCTACAATCGCGTCCGTTATTACATCTACGGGTGTAGCGCAGGCCGAAAACTGCCCAATCGCGCTGACGTACGACGACGGACCGAGCGCATACACGAATCAAATTGTTGATGCGTTTGCTGCGCACGGTTCACGAGCAACATTCTTCATGGTCGGCAACATGGCGCAAAATTTTCCAGGCGCTGCCGCAAATGTCGTCGCTCATGGCAACCAAGTTGGCAACCACAGCGTCGGTCACGGCATGCTCACGAGCATGGGGCCACAGGGCGCCGCAGCAGATATCCAACAAGCGCAGCAAATGATTGCAGGCGCTACGGGTGTAGTGCCAGCGATCATGCGGCCTCCATACGGAGAAACAAATGCCGCAATTGTCGCTGCAGTTGGCATGCCAGAGATCATGTGGTCATATGATTCTATGGATTACGCGACTCACAATACCGAGTCAACGTATGCCAATGTCACGGCAAATGCCCAGTGTGGCGGTATCGTACTCATGCACGATATTCACGCCAGCACAGCTGCGGCCGCATGGAGAATTCTCGACAATCTCCAGTCACGTGGCTTCCGTATGGTGACTGTCGGTGAATTAATCGGCACACCGCCTCCTGGTATGTATTACCGCCAATAGGCAAAAGCCCCGCTATACTGCGGGGCTTTTTATTAATAACAGTAAATCTAGAGCACACTATGTAGAGTTTTTTACAACTCAATTTCATTGCATGAGTATCGCGCTTATGCAATGATTAAATCAATGTACCAAATTGCCAAAAGTGGAGCAAACGGAACTAGGACACTTATTGTGTTTGTACTTTGCTTTCTTTTTGCGTCTTACTTTGCCATTACTGCCTCATCTCAGAGTGTAAGCGCAGTATCATCAAGTGGCGTTTCGTCTGTCTCTACAGGCGACGGTACGACATGTGCGGTGCGAAACAACAAGGCATATTGCTGGGGTCAAGATATTCAATACGGCTATCGCAATTCCACGACAAAAAGCACACCTCAACGTATTTCATCGTCTGCCTTAAACAATAAGGTAATCACCAAAATAAGCGTTGGCATGAACCATGCATGTCTTATTGCTAACGCCAAGGTATACTGCTGGGGAGCAAACAACGTTGGTCAGCTTGGCGACGGCACAAGGACCGACCGATCCGGACCAACAGCAGTCAATATGAATGGTGCACTTAAAAGCGCCGAAATTATGGATATCGCGACAGGCGATGGCTTTTCCTGCGCGCTCGCCACAAATAGCACCGTGGCATGCTGGGGCAACAAGGCTAACGGTAGACTTGGAGCAGGCACTGGTACCTCGGGCGGTATAGAGTCAAATCCAAAACTACTCTATACAGGCGGAGTACTTGCCGGTAAAAAGGTAATCCGCTTGGCTCGCGCGAGCAACGCAACCATGTGCGCGATTGCTGTCGATAAAAATTCAAATAGCACATCTACAGGCAATATTTATTGCTGGGGCTTTGGTATCAACAACGGCTCAAGCCTACCTGGGAGTAGCACAACCGGCTGCCTTGACGCTGCACCGGCATCATACACCACGTACTTTAACTCCGACCGACCCGTATTAATACAAGGCGCAACAGTGAGCGATATCGACGGGCAACTTGGCGCCGTAGCCTCAGACGGGACTCCGACAACCGGCTACATGAGTGGCCTTAGCTCTGATACCCGAGCCCGCTACTGGGGCAGAGCTGGCTATGTAGTTACATACAAGCAGGGTAGCGCATGCGCAACAAACACGCCAACACCAACGCCAACACCAACGCCAAAACCGACTCCAACTCCGACTCCAAAGCCAACGCCAACACCAACCACTCCGCCAGTATCAGATAAATGTACGAATGCTTATTGGGCAACCAATCCTTCATCAGCGCCTATTGTCATTAGCACGCCAACTGGCGGCGGACGAGGTGCGCCAACTAGCGGCGGACGAGGCCAGGCTTATATTCCAGATATGTATCCAAGCATACGGCTTGCGAGCTGGAACAAAACTACCGGTGGAGCAAACACGCCCGGCGACCACGATATGAAAAATAGCCAAGGTCAAAATATTGGCAACAGCAAAAACAAGGACGATCCGCAACAACAAACAACATACAATTTCACAGTGTACCACCTCTGTAAAACGAACACCGGTAGCATACAGTACGTGCAGTGCAACACGACCTTTCCTGCGTCACTGCTTTCCCCAATAGGCGGGGAAAGGGCAATGGTATCGGCCACACCGATAGGCACGACCGGCACCGGACGTGGCTCAACAACTGTGTATTCATACACTGGAATCAATTCCAAAACATGCGATCCAGGACTGAAGCCAAATCACGTACTAACCGGCATACTACCGTTTCCATTCAATTTGATTCTGGGCAGCACAACGGGTGTCCAAGTAAACCCTGGATCGATAGATAGCCACGGTGCAAAGGTGCGACTTGCAGCAAATACAACCAAGTATAGGTACGTGTCAGTCATTACGCGCTTGGGTCAAACAGCTGCGACAACACCTCCTACATATCCATCGACACAAGCAGGTATCGGATTGCTTGCAGGCACTGCATACGAAGGAAACAACGGCGGACTAATTTGTGTAGTGCTGAAAAGTTCGGGAACCTACTGTGACGGTCATGGCAAATCCACACTACTGGGTCAATTAGGCAATGGTAGCTTTGCTCAACAATCCGGACCAAAGCAGGTATACGACGCCACAAAGTCAAAAACCGTTTCCGATCTCAGCACAGCAGGAGGATTTACATGCGCGGTAGTAGGTAGCGACCTTGAGTGCTGGGGGCAGAACACTAGCGGACAACTCGGTATAGGCAATACACAAAATCAAAGTAAACCAATGCGAGTAACATCATGGCCATAGATAAGAATAATGACAATAACCAATCGGCGCCTCATCAGGATTCAGCGAATCAGGTCAATGAAGTGTCACAAGTCAACGCAGCTGTATCGACTCAAAAATCACCAAAAACAAAACTGAAGCATATATGGCTTTGGGTGACGATTGTCAGTATTATCTGTATTGCTGGAGCTACCTATGCTTACTTTTATCTAACAACAATCGTACTCGTAAAAACACCCGATTTAAGTAAATTTCAGCCCATATACGGTGTAGACGATGCCACAAAGTATGAATCGCCGCAATCTCTAATAGATGCAGCGTCTGCCGATCTTGATGGTATCGTAAGCGTTCCGACTGTCAATAATTATGTCGGCTTAGACAACCAGGGAGTCGCAGTTTATAAGCTTCCATACTACGCTTCCACAGACATGTCCTTTAAAAACCTCCCTTCCAAGGGAAATGGTATCGCATTTAAGGGTGACACGTCCCAGTCAGAAGTCAACTACACCAAGCTTTTGAACTTCTTTAATCAGAACAATTTTAAGCCGATTGTAACAGTCGGCGAGGAAGAGTCGTATATTGCTCAAGACATTAAAGCTACTTTCTTAAACTATGCAGTATACGAATCTAATGAGATGGTTTGTTCTATATGGCAAGCAGACGTTTCAAGCATCTCAACACCTGGAACAAATCTCGTAAGTGTCGGATGTGCAGACAAGGCAAACTATAGCCTAGCAGCGAACGACATCGAGCCGTATTACGATAGCTATATCAAAAGTAGTGGCAACCACGAGAATTTGTTTTTCGGACCTCCAAATAGTGCGGACGGCACAGATGGATATATGCGCACAGATATATATCAGGAAGATTCGGGGACGGATGCTAATGGCAAATCATTTGTCGGCCTGTACTACAAAACACCCGGAAGCAATGCATGGACCTATTTTGGACAACACGGCGCCAAATCCAATCAGCTAGCGTCATGTAGCGACTTCAACACTACTGAACTGAAAAAAGCTTTCGCTGGCTATGACTGCTACGACGCAACCGCGCAAAAAAACGCCACCGTACAATAAAGAACTATAAAAGTAAAAAGGCCGATACCGTTGATAATAACAGTATTGGCCTTTAGGTTTGGTCACTGACGTGATTGCATATTTTCCCTTCGGATTTCATGAGCTATCCATATACCATACAGCGGTAGCTGCACTAGGAACCAAGCTGCAACGCTGAGCCCAATCCGCATCAATAACGATGACCCGCTGGTCTCCAAGAAGACGACGGAACCGGTCGCGGCGCCTACTATCATGGGTGCCACCAGACAAATGCCCGCATAATTCGGCGAAGACTTGCGCATCTCAACTGCAAGGTAAATCAATACGCCAATCACGGATCCCGCGAACAGCAGCAGACAGTAGTCTGCAAAATACGGCTCA
>JAGQNH010000115.1 GCA_020428185.1 Candidatus Saccharimonadota bacterium
CATACGAGAATAATCGTATCTATCGTGCAGACAATTCTCCATGTCACGGTCTTCGCCAAGTGTCGACGCCTGCTAGATTTTAGATGCAGCCAGCGCAATCGATCACGATCAAATCGGAACCACACTCTCTCATGCACATAGTATAGTCCTATCTTTGTCACTGTCTCTGCGAGACCAATCTTCAGTCCGGTGAGTGGATTCCCCGAAAAAATCCAACCAAGTATCATCGTATCTACCGAGCCGACAACTCGCCACGAAACAGCCTTGGCTAAGTGTCTTTTACGTGAATGAAGCATTACAAGCCAGCCTTCCAGTCGATTGTATTGTTCGCAGACTCAACAACAAAAAATGGATTCAATATATCGTGCTCTGGATCATACTGCAGCTCATTGCCATCCAGATCCTTCACAGCACCACCAGCAGCCCTCACTACCGCGTCCGCTGCCGCGGTATCCCACAGACTAGTCGGCCCCAGGCGAGGATATAGCGACGCCGAACCTTCTGCCACAAGACACAACTTCAGCGAAGAGCCCATTGCCACCTCCTGACAATCCCCTATTGCGTCGAGTAGCTTCTGTGTCTTGTCGTCCTTGTGTGACCGACTTACTACAATAGTTGGCGTAGCACTCGTAGGCACAGCTCTGATATCACTACGCTCACCCTTCTCAATCTTGAATGCCTCGCCCTTATTTGCATCGCCACAGTAATACACGTCGAGCACCGGCGCATATACGACGCCCATCACAGGCTTCTTATCCTTGATCAAGGCAATATTCACAGTGAATTCACCATTTCTTTTGACAAACTCCTTCGTACCATCGAGCGGGTCTACTAGCCAATACATGCTTGTCTTCGGACTGCGGCTTTCACCTTCTTCGGATACAATATCGTACTCACTTATTTTTGCCAGACCCTCCACTATCACATCATGCGCCGCTTTGTCTGCACGTGTCAGCGGTGAATTGTCTTCTTTGACTTCGACGTCAAAATCATCCGACTCATACACCGCCAGTATTGCGTCACCCGCTTCTTTTGCCAGTTCTACTGTTTGCTGGAGCAAATCCTGCATATTATTTCAGCAAGCCTTCTTTTTCCAGATGTAGCAATATCTGATTTGCCAATTCCTCTGGAGTGTTTTCGGTAGTATGTAGGGTAATATCCGCATCCGCTGGCTCCTCATATGGATCAGATATACCGGTAAATTCCTTAATCTTGCCCGCACGCGCAGCAGCATACAGACCCTTTCGGTCACGCTCCTCACATACATCGAGTGGCGTGGCTACATGTACAAGCATAAATACACCGCCATTGTCCTTCACGATATTTCGCACCTTTTTGCGCACATCATCATACGGTGCTATCGGCGCACAAATCGCTATACCACCATGCTTGGATATTTCAGATGCCACATAGCCGATTCGTGTGACATTGAGATCTCGATGTTCTTTACTAAATCCAAGCTCGCTCGAGAGATTTTTGCGCACAACATCGCCATCGAGTAATGTCACCGTACGACCTCCTTGCTCCATCATCTTGACCATCAATGCATTGGCTATTGTAGACTTACCACTACCCGAAAGACCTGTGAAAAACACTGTGAATCCCTGCTGATGCCGTGGCTTATATGTGCGGCGTAGTTCGGCAGCCACCTCAGGATAAGTGAACCATTCTGGCAGCTCGCGTCCTTCTGCTAGGCGCGCGCGCAGTTCGGTACCAGAAATATTCAGCACCTCCATACCCTCAGGAACTTCCTTTGACTCCATATATTTATCAAGCTCTTTGACATATGAGAGAAATCCGGCTTCCATAATCTCTATTCCGATTTCTGCTGCATGCTCTCGTGCAAGTGTCATTGCCGCCAATGGATCATAAAAATCATTGCCGTCCGAATCCTTACCAGGGCCAGCATGATCTCGCCCTACTATGAAGTGGGTTACGCCGTAATTTTTGCGAATAATCGCGTGCCATACCGCCTCACGTGGACCACCCATACGCATCGCAAGTGGCAGTAGCGATATCATAGCTGTCGAAGCAGGGAATCGATTGATCACTGCCTTGTATACACGCACACGAGTATAGTGATCGACATCACCAGGCTTTGTCATACCAACCACTGGGTGGATTAGCACAGCTGCCTCTGACTCTTTGGCCGCTCGTAGTACCGCCTCGGCGTGATTGCGATGCATTGGATTGCGAGTCTGAAACGCCACTATCTTTGTCCATCCCATTTTCTTGAAATGATCGCGCAGTTCTTGCGGCGTATATCGTAGTTCATTGAAATCATAGTAGCTCGGTAACTCGAGACCCTCGAGCTTGCCCCCCATATAGTAGTCACCTGCGATAGCGTGCAGATAGTCCACGGCCGGATGCGCCTTGTCGTCCTTGCCATACACCTGCTCGGCTTCTGTAGATTTGTTTGGCTTCCATACATCGCCAACAGTCAATATGGCGAGTATCACACCCTCTTGATCACGCAGTGCAACCTTTTCGCCTATCTTGAGACTCTTGGCAAACTCCTCGCTCACATCCAATGTGATTGGCACTGGCCATAGGGTACCATCCGCAAGTCGCATGTTCTTGCACACGGCATCATAGTCTGCTTGGTTCAAAAATCCCTCAAGCGGCGAGAAGCCGCCATTTACAAGCAGCTCAGTATCGCATATTTGTCGTGGTGTTAGGTTCCAGCTTTTTAGTTTTGTACTTTGTTTTTTGAGCTCCACAGACCGCTTACTACCCACCATTAAGTCAACTAGTTTCCCTCCGTGCGCTGTGCCGGTATCTGCCATATATCCCCTTTTCTCGCAAATTTAACTTCATCTATTATACCATATATCCCCTAGAGGCAACGTGGTAAAATAGTACATAGACTTTATGAAAAAAGGACTCCTCAAATCAGTATTTAGTCCCATTGTTATAGCTATCTTTTTAGGATTCTGCTTTTGGTATATTTCTTCAAATTGGAATGATTTCGTAAATCTCTCTATAGTAAGCCCCCTATTTCTACTGCTAGCCGTACCCTTCTTACTGTTAAACATGTACTCGACGGGTATGTTACTCGACCTAACTATCGAACCTCACGGCATCAATATTTCGAAAAAAGAAGCTTTTAGTTTGGCAATTATCACAAGATTCAGCAACCAGATATCCCCTAGCTACGTAGGTGCAACTATACGAGCGACATATCTAAAAAAAATGTACGGAGTTGCTTATGCAAAATTCTCGTCAAGCTTCCTTATGAGTAATGTTCTGCAATTCTTAATATCCGGCATACTTATTATCATTTCCTCGATCATACTATCATCCGCACAAATAGAAATGGGGTCATTGACTGCAGTCATTGCAATTACTACAGTCCTTATTTTTGTATTTTACTTTCCGGTTCACAAAGTAATACACATACTCAATATGCACACATTTACTTTGAAAGGTACAAAAAAAATCGCCGAACGGCTCTCTGTATTGCTTGATGGTTACAGTAAAGTGCGCAGTCACCCAAAACTATTACCACGCACTATTCTCTGGATGTTCACCACTATACTCTCATCAAGTGCAGCCTATTGGCTACTTTATAGCTCACTCGGAATTGATATTAATTTCGCTAGCACTCTTTTTATCGCCTCGCTATCTAGTTGGTCAACGATATTCGCCATAACACCTGGAAGTATCGGCGTTCGTGAAACTTTAATGGTTCTTGCGGCGCAAGCCGCAGATGTTTCAATCACAGCGACCTTACTTGTCGCCTTACTTTTACGTATAACAGTATTCGTG
>JAGQNH010000116.1:0-1813 GCA_020428185.1 Candidatus Saccharimonadota bacterium
GTCGTCGATCAGCTCCTTATCATCCGCCAAAGCTGCGGCGAGCCGTAACTCAAATTGACTGTAGTCGGCACTCACCAATACATTGCCCTTTTCTGGAACAAATGCCTGACGAATTTGTCTGCCCAATTCGGTGCGTACAGGTATATTTTGGAGGTTTGGATCAGTACTAGAAAGACGCCCAGTTGCTGCAACATCTTGGTTAAATGTTGTATGAACCCTATCGTTTACGTCAACTTGTTTCGGCAAAGTATCGACATACGTATTTTTTAATTTTGCTAGCTCCCTTGTCCGCTCGATTAACTCAATAATCGGATGCTGACCACGCAATTTATCTAGCTCCTTCTGACCTGTGCTATATGCTGTTTTTCCTTTTTTTATACCTTCGGTCGGCAACTGCAACTTCGTAAATAGCACTTCAGAAAGCTGTGCAGGACTACCTATATTAAATTCATGACCAGCCATTGCATACATTTCTTGCTCAAGCTTTGCATGCTCGCCACCCAACTCCTCGCTCATCTTTATAAGGAATTTTTTGTCTATCTTTATACCCCGTCGCTCAACTAAAAACAGAGTATACACCATAGGAAAATCAAATCGTTCTGCTATCTCAAGTACACGAGGCAACTCTTTAAAAGCTTCAACCTGCCAATCATACACCTGCCATGATGATGCGACGTACTCAAGCGAACCTTCAAGTTCTCCGCCAATGAGCGCAGTAAGGCTGCGATCTCGACGCAATGGATCAATCAAAAAAGCCGCCTGCCGGATATCGTGGATCTGCCCAAAATGAATATCCTCAATTCCACAGTCTGCGAGATCGTGATACATTTGCTTCACATCATACGCAATAACCTTCGCAAATTCTAATGCCCTCCAAACACTCCTAGGCACCGATGAAACAGGAAGATGAAATACAGAATCGCGATCAACAGACAGCCACAATTCACCATCCAAAACAGCAATAACAACATCGCCCGATAGCATCACTTGCTCCGGCCACGGCTTCTCAACCATCTCAATTGTCGATAGTTGATTTACCGCGAGTGCATCCGATGCATCCGTCTCATTTTGCATATGCTTTGGCAGTCGCTTCACAAGCGAATAAAATTCAAATTTGTCTAGTATCGATGCGACCTTGGACAAATCAGTATTGTGTATGTCTGCAGCTGCCCAATCGAGTTCTACGGGCGCATCAATCCATATGCGACCAACATCACGACATATATATGCAAGATCCTTGCCCGCACGCAACTTTGCCGCAACTGTCGGCTTAATAGAATCTATGTTTTCATATATACCATCGAGTGTTTCGTACTCTTGCAACAACTGCACGGCAGTCTTTTCGCCAATTCCTGGCACGCCAGGTAAATTATCCGAGGAGTCGCCCTTCAAGGCCTTCAGATCAAGAAATTGATGTACGTTAATACCATATTTGTTTTCAAAATATGTAACATCAAATTCTTCGATATTACTAAGCCCGTTCTTTAATGCATATACTTTCGTACTCTCACCAATCAACTGCAGCGCGTCCAAATCACTCGTAAGCAAGACTGTCTCAATGCCCTTTTTATGCGCCTGATCCGCAAAAGCTCCCAGTATGTCATCCGCCTCGTAATCGTCAAGTTCGTACAATGGCCATCCAAATGCCTCAAGCAACTCGTGTAGAAGTGGTATTTGTTCGTAAAAATCCGGCGGAGCTGGCTTACGGCCTGCCTTATACTCTGGATATATTTCACGTCGCTTACGAATATTCGTTTTTGGCTTGTCCCATGCAACCGCAACATAATCAGGCTCTAGCTTTTTGATGAGTTCA
>JAGQNH010000116.1:1832-2013 GCA_020428185.1 Candidatus Saccharimonadota bacterium
CAATGTCGCAAATCCATATACGCCACCCGTTGGAGTCCCATCTTTGGTACTAAGATTCGACATGGCGTAATATCCACGATAAAACACTGATTTTCCGTCAATAACAGCAAGACGCTTCATACTACTAGTATAACTTAGAATAGGTCTAGATATATTCGAAGTTCTTCAGAGGCATACGTAC
>JAGQNH010000117.1 GCA_020428185.1 Candidatus Saccharimonadota bacterium
CCTCCACGAAAGCGATTCCGGGTCCGAGAGCGTCTCGCGCGGTATATAGTCATACCGAAACCAAATCACATCAAGATTGTTTTTCACCATATACTCAAGCTCACCAGCAATCTTCTCTGCGCCCACGATTTCATCATCAAGATCAATCCACATCCAATAGTCGGTCTTTATTTGTTTTTGATTGTATAGCCTCGCCTTGCCGAAATGGTCTATCCATTTAAAGTAGCTCAGCTCTACGTTATCAGCGATTCGAGACTTCAGAAGCGAATCATACGTTTTCTTGCGCGTCGCCGCCACATATATCTTGTCGAAATACGCTCCGTAATCATCAACAATCCGCTCGAGATCCTCGATCTCATCTTTCATTATCAATCCAAGCCCAAGTGTAGGATGCGACTTCTGCGACACCATCATAGATCAAGTATACCACTGTTATTGCAAGCTCCCGTCGGCAATATTGACAAATTCTATTTTTGAAGTATAGTATATTTTATATCCCTTCCCTCAACGTGAAATCGGGTTGCACATGGACGATAAAAACTTCGTCAAAGAAATCACAAGACCATACATTGGTGGCATATTAAAGACGAACAACACGACACAACCCCTACTTATAACATCAATTACACAGTGGGGGATTTCATCGACCGAGAGATATATCGTCGTTGGATGTGTTCCAGAAAACTTCTGGACTTTTCCGGTTCGTTTTGAGTTCAGAGTCATGCTACAAAACTGCAAGATTACCGTCGTCGATGATGACAAAATGCTGGTCATCAAGACTGGCAGCAAGGAAATTCACCTATATCCGCCAACGCACAGCTTATCCAATCTTTGGGAGCTGTACCTAGCAGCGGACGCTCCAAAACCATCCGACAATGGACAAGGATAGTGTTCCACCAATCGTCACACCCCCGGAAAAACATGTCCGGGGGTTTCTTCTTGATTACTCAACGATGACTACTCAATGAAGGACATGCCTATGCCCATAAGTCAACCTTACTACTCAGGGTGCGATGGTTCGATAATTACGAAGTACTCGCAGAATAAATCGTGCCATCGCAAACGACGAACCAATCGTAAGTATTGTTACTGTATACCACAAATACGTGATGATATTCCCCATTGTCTCGTCCGGCAATACACGATTCGCCATCAACAAGGCTACAGACGGTAGAGTAATCGCCGAAATAATCAACAACCAGCTTGAGATAGCAGAGCTACGCTGCGCTGATTCCGCCCTCTCTTGATTACCCCAACCATCACGACGGATATTCACTGCAGTAACTAGAGCCGAATCAAGCCATACCGCTAGCGTCCTTATGTAATATATCTCCCCCGGAATAAACAGAAATGAACGAATCACTTCGCGAGATGTACGCCCTGGAATTTTCATAGCGACGAGCACCGACTGAATCGTCGCGAGCGCTATTGGCACTATCCACAAAGGACTAAACTCAAATTTATTTAGCGCAATACTCGAAATCAGCACGACAGCAAACAGAATATGAAGACTCAGATTCCACCCAAGCGCAAATTGATCAGCCCAGCGATGCCGGTCTCCCCACGGCTGGAAATCACGGATCATGTCATTGAAATGGCCGTCTTGCCATTTGCGACGTTGCCTCTGCCACGCAAGTGGCGTATACATCAGACCAGTCCATGCTCGAGCCTTTCGACTAGTTGCAGTCGTATAATCGAGTTTCTGAAGCGTTCGCGTAAGCTGCGCATCCTCTACAAGTGATTCTTGGTCCCACGGCACGCCGCCGTCAGTAACCTGCGCTGCCTCTCGCAATGCCTTTGACCGAAAAAGTGTCGCTTGTCCACCAAGAATATCAGATTTATATCCACTCAATTGCTGCCTTATGCCTGTGACCGTAAACTCGTGTCGCTGGCCATACACAAGAGACAACGACTTACCCCTCATGCTTCTTTTTTGCGGTATTTTAAAAGAGTATCGAGCCATCACGCCTGCAGCACTCACCCGACGAGTAAGGTCTGACTCCAAATAGCGCACCATATCCTTGTCGGCGTCAATATCGGCATCAATACCAAGTACAAAATCGTAGTCGCCCATCTGTATATATCGTCTATACAGCCAGTTTAGCGCGTTCACTTTCGAGCCCTTCGAAACGCCCGACTCACTGTATCCGTTAAGTGCGATAGGTCGTTCTATGACAAGCTGATCGCGAAACTCATGCGCAAACGGCCAAACAGCATCATACGCTATATTTGATTTTCCCGGGCCATTGATAACAACGACAATTTTATCTACCCTCCTGGTCTGCAACAATAGACTGACCACAGTTTTGTCAATTTCATCTTCCTTTTCAAATGTAGGCACGATGGCCAATATACGCGGCCGCTCAGTATCCGCTTGCGCTTCATCC
>JAGQNH010000118.1 GCA_020428185.1 Candidatus Saccharimonadota bacterium
CCATCATGCAGAGAAGGGCGGCACGAAAGTTATGCTCAACCCTGCAGGTCCAGAATTGGCAGAGCCAGACAAGCTCAAAGGTCTTCTCGATAATGTTGAAATATTGTGCATGAATAAAGAAGAGATGCAGATGCTCGTGGAAGGTAAGACCCTTGAGGAGCTTGTAGTCCACGCCTTGCATTATGTGAAGGTAGCTATCGTGAGCGATGGGCCGAATGGAGTTTGTGCAAGTGATGGTAAGACTATCGTCAAGGCGGGTATGTACGAAGATGTCAAGGTGATTGATCGTACTGGTGCGGGAGATGCCTTTGCAAGCGGCTTTTTGAGCCAATGGGTGCAAGGAAAGTCATTAGTGGACAGTATCGTGTTTGCGAGTGCAAACTCTACTTCTGTAGTGCAGCATGTTGGTGCCAAGGCGGGAATTTTGCACAAGAATGCGAAGCTGCACAGCATGCCTCTTCACGAACAGGTGTTGCAGTATGAACGTACTGATAATTGATAATGGCTCGTTACATATTTCAAAAATAGCGACACTATTTGATGGTCATGACGTTGCCGTGTCGTCACTGCATGACAAGAGCATCCACGATGTTTCTCCGGATACCCTGGCAGTGCTTTCTGGTGGTCGTCATATAGCGGTGTATGGCCATGAGGATGTGTATAGAAATGAAATTGAATTTATTCGACATTTCGGTGGTCCGATTTTGGGTATATGCTTAGGATTTGAGTTGATCGCTCGAGTGTATGGTGCGCAGCTGTATAAAATGAACGAGCGGCGCGAGGAGGTGCATAGCATAACAGCCACGCCAAAAGGAAAGGATATTCTGGGTGGTGAAAAATTTCATGTCTACGAGAGTCACCGCTGGCATGTGAAAAAAGTAGGTCATCCTCTCATATCATTGGCTGAGTCTCGAGATGGCGTGGAGATTCTAAAGCATGAATCTCGCCCGATGTATGCTACGCAATTTCATCCAGAGGTATCATCTGGCAATGACGGCAATGCCATATGGGATACATTAGTAAAAATTGCGATGCAATCTACAAAATAAGCGTAAGCATGATATAATTTTGTGTATATGGCACAGAATTTAAGACAACTTTTGGGCAATGATCATCCATTGTTTGCGACCAATCTAGTCGCATTAGAAAAAGCCGTCGGTAATGACGGCGTTGACGTAAAGATTATTGGTGATATTTTGGAGCGTGGTCACAGGATTTTGCGTAGTATTGGACTTGATCCTGCAGATACGACTGGACTTGAGGCGTATAAATCTCTCAATTCTCACGCAAAGAGCGATGAGTTCAAGGCGCAGCTACGTGATACCGATTTTGTATTGCTGACGTTTGGCGATGACCTGGTGTCATTTAATCTTCACGATATTGTTGAGAATACACATCATCAGTTGAGGTACGAAGATCGCGTGCTGGGACATGCGCAGCGACATTTACGAGCAGAAATTATCCGACGATATGCAGAGCATGATCGTTCAAACAATGAATTAGTGCACAAACTTGCCGAAGAGGCGGGTATCAAGCTTGAGTCAGACGAGGGGCATCATAACATTCACGAGGAGGTTGTAAAGGAAATGAACGACAAAACACCACGAGTACTAGCAATAGGTGATATTTTTACCGATGCATTTATCAAACTCAATGAAGAGGTGGCTCGTGTCGATACCGATCCAGATGGAAGCAAGCGAATCAGTTTGCCCTTAGGTAACAAGCCGCCGTACGACGGTGCTGATATTGTGCGAGCTGTAGGACCTTCGCCGAATGCCGCAGTATCTATGGCAAGACTTGGGCTCAAGCCATCACTACTCGCGTTTATGGGCGATGACCAAGTGGCGGTTGAGGCAAAGGAATATTTGCAAAACGAGGGTGTTTCCGGGGATATGCTATCGCTACAGGAAGGTCAGAAGTCTAGCTATTATTACGTGTTGCGATATGGCGCAGAACGCACAATTCTTGTGAAGAATGAGGACTATGACTATGCATGGAAAGAGCCTGCGGAAGAGCCTGATTGGGTGTATTTGTCTCTGATTAGCGATGCATCATGGCAACTACACGAAGATCTACTCCAGTATCTTACGGATCATCCCGACGTGAAATTGGCATTCCAGCCAGGTACG
>JAGQNH010000119.1 GCA_020428185.1 Candidatus Saccharimonadota bacterium
CAGTATGGCTTCAAGGGCGGCGTTATAGCTGATGCAGTTATTATTCTCGATAAGGGGCGACTACTACCAGTAGACAGTAAGTTTAGTCTTGAGAACTACAATCGTATGATCGAGGCGAAGGGTGATGAAAAAGATACATATGAAAAGTTATTTAAGAACGATATCAAGGGAAGAATCGACGAGACGGCGAAGTATATAAAGCCCGGCAAGGGAACACTCGATCAGGCACTTATGTTTATACCGTCAGAGACAATCTATTACGATATACTCACCGAGAAAGTCGGCATAAATGGGCGGAATCTTCTGCAATACGCAGCAGAAAAGAGAGTAACAATTGTCGGGCCTACTACGCTATCTGCGATGCTCCAGACGGTTGCGCATGGTTTGCGTTCTATCGAAATACACAAAGACACGGAAAAGATTCGCAAAAATATCGAGCAGTTGCAGAAGCATCTTATTGCACACAATGGATATATGCAAAAGTTGGGAACAAGTCTCGGCACCACTGTCGGCCACTTCAATACCACGTACAAGGAATTGGCAAAGATTGATCGCGATATTGTAAAGATAGCCGATACCGAATCATCGGTCGATCCTATGCTGCTAGAGCGACCTAGCTTGGATGATTAACCTTACGAGGAAATAGCACGACATATAATACATCCCGCTCAATTGAGCGGGATGTATGAAGTAATTACTAGAGTCTATTTGACTTCTACAGCATCGCGTAGAGCGAATCCGACAACACCACCGATGAGAGGTGCTACTAGGTATGCTGCTACTGAGAACCAGTCAATCTTTGCCCAGTCAACAACCGCTGATGCTGCAAGAGCAACTGCAGGGTTGAGTACTGCGACGAAATCTTGGCTAACGAACTTGAGCGAGTAGCTTGCAACAATCAATGCTACTAATAAGCCGAAACCGACCGTGAAAGCCTTTGCTACTCGATCTGTTTTTTCTCGCCAAGCACCCGCAAATGCAAATGCAAAGATAGTCGCACCGAGTAGCTCAGCAAAGAATACGTACCATTGAGTATCCTTGTTTAGAGCAACGAGCTTGAATAGCTCTGGGGCACTTTGGCCAAGAACTGATGCACCACCAGCGTCAACGTGACCGTCAATAAATGTAGACAGTACGACGTATGCTGCGCCAGCACCAAGTAGTTGTGCGACAACGTATGCAGCTGCACGAACATTACTCAGTTTGCGTGTTACCCAGGCACCGACAGTGACGAGTGGGTTGAGGTGTGCGCCTGACAATGTTCCGACCATGAGGAATAGACCAACGAGTGTGAATGTTACGTATAGTTCATAGCCTCGTGAAATAAGAAACACACAAGTCAACAAGAAGACGCCGACAAATTCACCGATGAACGCTGCTGCGGCAGCAGTTTTCTTGTCATCGAGCTTTAGGTCTGGGACCATCTGAGCTAGCGACGGAGCTTTTTGTACCTTTTCAGCTTTGACAGCCTTGACTGTAGTTACGGTTGATTTTTTGGTTTGGCTTTTTGACCGGGTGGTCTTTTTGGCAGCCGAGCCGGCTTTTTTGGTAGCCATGAATTCCCTCCTTATAGAAATTATGTGCCCAGTATAACACATATGTCTATTTGCCAAGTAATATGACGTATAATGAATCGTATGGGAATTATAGTAAAACAAGACGATAGGCGTAGCGAATTACAAAAGCGCATCGCTGCTGATTTGGCCGATAAGGCAAAAAAGAAAAACGATCCTCCGGCAGACTTGCCGGACGGTGTCGATGACTCCGCGTATATGGAGGGAACTTCTCAAACGGGAAGGTTTGCGTGGATCTGGGTGATTGTTATTGGAGTGATTGTCGTGGGCTCTGTGGCGTATTTGTTTATTGCGTCTGGCAATCAGGGATAATTTCTACTATACTTTAGCTTAATGACTAATGATTTACGCGACATTCTGCTGAAGCGTATTGGTGAAAGTGACCAACCGCATGAAGTTTTGCGTAGCAGCGAGCTGCGTGCTCTTGCTGATGATCTGAAGAATTTGCCACAGGAGCAACGGGCTGAAGCGGGACGATCATTGAATGAGTTGAAGCAATCCCTTATCGTGGCGATTAAGCAGCGAGAAGCAGAGTTGCTCGATGCTGCCGTAGAGCCGATTGATATTACGGCACCGATGGGGGTAAACAGTCAGAT
>JAGQNH010000120.1 GCA_020428185.1 Candidatus Saccharimonadota bacterium
TATCTTGCTGTAACCGAGACGTGTCTTGACGCTTACAGGTAGCCCACTTTTTTTCGCCGCTGAGATGATTGCTGCTGCGTTTTCGGGATTTTTTATCATGCCTGCTCCGCCGCCGCTCTTGACCGCACTTTGGTCGGGGCATCCCATATTGATGTCAATGCCGTCGTAGCCGAGCTCGGCGCAGTGAAGCGCAAGTTTTGTCATGCTTTCCGGATCACTTCCCCAGAGTTGTGCGACGATTGGCTGCTCGTCGTCTGTCTTGATGAGTCTACCACCTATTGCCTTGTCGCCAGCATGTGCCCATCCGGTGGCGTTTGTGAATTCCGTGAACCACACATCCGGTGGCGCAGCAGCAGCGACGACATGACGAAAGACAACGTCGGTCACTGCCTCCATAGGAGCCAGTACAAAAAACGGTCGTGGTAGTTGGTGCCAAAATGATTTCATGTGATTACGATTTATTATACAGATAAAGAAAAACGCCTGCTCATTATGAACAGGCGAAAACAATAGACAGTTGGTATTTAATTAAAAACCAAAATGTACTGTATCTTGGCGTATTGTACGCTAGCGATGACCCTTTCCGCGGCATACTCCGCAGTCGCCATTACCGTAAGTACCGCCCCAGCCACCCATGACGTTTCGTTTTGAATAACAATTGTTGCAGCCTTTGCCGCGGCAGCCTTGGCAGACGCCAGAGCCCTTGCAGGTTTGACATTGCATGCCAGTTCTCAATTCGGTAATCGTAAACGATTCGCCGAGCGGATGAACGGCGAATAGTCGGGGTGACAGGATTCGAACCTGCAACTCTTTCGTGGTGCGAAAGGTTTTACCTACATTAAACTACACCCCGGTGTCGAAAAGTTCGACCCTCTGTCTATTATTTTGAAAAGTGCAAAACAAAAAGTTGGCATTTGTTGCCAACCCAGTTCAGTACACATTTTAGTATACTATTCATCGTTTGTCAATTTTCGGGCAAATGTATGATTTTGGTGTGCTCTTTTTATAGAAATTACATATGATGATGCATGTGATGACCGTGCGACTGTCGCTTCATCATGTAGCGATTGACCGGAACTGTCACGACGAATGCAATTGCCAAGGATATGGCTAGACTCGACCAAAATATTGGCGATGTGACCTGCACCATGAGTGCATTTGGAATCATAAACTCCACGGCATTGTCGACAATTTCCATAGTCGTGATTGATATTGTGTCGGTCGCCAGTGTGATTCTGATGGCCTCACCCGATGTTGCGGTTTGTTTGCGAACGCCAAAATACGTCAGGCCGTAGCCAAAGCAAAACGCCAAGAAGACAGCAAGTGAAATCCTGCCCACACTACCCCACCCTAGAAGAGCTGCGATAGTCATGCCCGTCACTTCACCGATTCCGCAACCAATCAAACAGTGAAATGTGTGCTGAATTGCGTGGCGTGTATGAGTGTCAATCTTCATTAGGACTCCAAATTATTGAGTAGGTCTTCTTCAAACTGACGGATACCCGCAATCGAATTGTCGTAGTGAGATGTGTCTGGAAAATCGAGTGCCATAATATGTTTCCATATTATCTCGATGAGTTTTTTGAATCTATCGACTTCTTCTTGTTCAATGTTTTGTAATTTCAGGTCGACGATATTTTTTGCTGCATCGGGCTCTACAAACTGCAATATGCCCTCCGTCATTGTGTAGCGACGCCAATCTCGTGAATTCTCGATAAGTAGTTTGTAGAAAAGCAACTGTTGGCGATATTTGTGGGCCTTAATTTTTTGATATTCGAGACCTTTCTCCCATGATGTGAGAGTGCTGCCGGTCTTGTAGTCTGTGACAGTAGCGGTCATGTCCTCTTTATTAAACGATACGACATCGATCTTGCCTGTCAAAAGCGCATCGTTTATGGCGACGTCTTGATGCGCGAAATTTAGTTCTGCAAATTGCTCTTTTGTGAAGTTGCCGTGATGTGTCCGCAGGAAGGCACTCAGAGAATCGCTACCCTTTTGTAGGAAATCACGCCGCTCATCGTCAGTGAGTTCTTGTTTGTCTAAGTGTTTTTCGAATTCATGAAGTATGTCTTCTTCGGGCAGTAACGATCCTGTCGAACGAACATGATCGTGTGCTCGTTGGAGGGCGGCATGTATTGCGGTTCCGTAGCCTGCGACAGCACTTTTCGCGGATGGGAAGCGTAGTAGTGTATCTATGATGAAACGTTGTGGGCCACCGGTAGTGACATCGATGAAGCGATTAACATGTGTCGCACTTAGTTTGTAGTCTTTCAAGATTGGCAATAAGTAATCTTCCATTGTGATTTGAGGTACATTGACTATCGGTGCGTACCATAGGTGCTCAGCGATGTTCGTTGTATTTTGTTTTGATGTACTTGCGGGCTGTGCGTGAACAGGAAGTGTATCATCATGCAAGAAGGCCGCAAGGAGCATTTCCTTGGATGTGTCATTGTCGATGGCAAACGACATGTGTAGACCCTGGCGTGCACGTGTCATGGCTACGAAGAATAGTCGAAGTCGTTCGTCGTAATCGTTGTTGTTGCGTCGCAGCCGTAGGTGTGGCAAGAACGAAATACTTGATGACTTACCGTTTGCTTTTTCTCCCCACATTGCGTCAGTGGTATTGAGAATAAAGACGTGATTGAATTCGAGTCCTTTTGAGCCATGTGCAGTCAAGAGCTGTACTCCAGATGCATCATCACCAATATGGCGCATGCTTGTGATGCTCGTATTGCTCACACGGCATGCATCAATAAAATCAAGAAAATTCGAAAGCTGCGGCGTTGCTATGTCGAAAGAATGTTTTTGGAGTGCGCTACGAATTGCCGAAAGATTCTTGAGGTGACTGCTGTATGTAGACATATCTTCCTTGTGTGCATTTGCTCCAAAAAAGTATTCCTTATAGGGGGATGTGTACGAGTCGTCTATGGAGGTATTTCCAATGATGATGTCCATCATTCGTTCGAGCGGCAGATGCTGCGCCTGTGCGGAACACGCGATAAGCCATTGAGCAAATATCTTTGTTTTGGAATGTTCGCGCATAACTTCAAGCCAGTGTTTGCGATCACGATATGCAGTGATTCCGATTTCCCATGCGGCAGTTGGCTCAATGCTCCAGGCTGGATGACTGATCACTTCGGGGAGTAGCGCATTGACTCTGCTGTATTCGCCGACACCAAGGGCATGTATGACTTCACTTATTTTTTCGAGCACAATGACTGCCTCGTCATCGAGTACATTATCCTTCCGGTCGTAGCTGATTGGAATATCGAGTTCCGTAAGGTAGCTGATGAGTGAAATAAGATCTGCATGCTTGCGTGCAATTATGGCTATTTCGGATGGCGGCGTGTCGGTGTCTGCGAGAATCGATTTGATAGATGTCGCTACCCAATGCCTTTCGTCGTGAGGCGTCGGAGTTGATACGAGCTCTACATTTGTAGTGGCTGACTTACGATGTGATGTGAGTGCCTTGTTGAGTTCGGGCAAGTGCGTCTCCAGGCGTTCTGTGCCTTGTATGATGACGTTGCGTGCACTGTCGAGGATTGCTTGAGTGGAACGGTAGTTATCGATAAGTGTAATATTGGTAGTCTTTGGATATGTGTGCTGAAAATTCAGGATATTGCTTACTTCTGCACCTTGGAATCCGTATATAGCTTGATCGTCATCACCGACAACTAGAATATTCGGCGAGTCTTCGACGATTGGGTTGTTTGTGAGATTGTGCAGGATACGCATCTGTGCCATGTTGGTGTCTTGAAATTCATCTACCATGATGTACTGGTATTTTTCCTGAAGATCGTAGCGAAGATCATCGTAGACTTCCATTGCATGGACAACTTGCATAATCATGTCGTCGTAATCATATAATTCATTTCGCTCCATTTCTCTAAGGTAGAGGCCGTAAATGAGATGTAGCGCACGTAGTTTTGGTAATGATTTTTGTGCCTTGAGAATTTGATTTTTGTTGACGTCGCGAGTCATCCATTCGTTTTTCCACGCAGTTATCGGTGGCGTTACCTTTTCATGATTCTCGGCTTCGTTGATAGTGTGCTGTAAGCTATTTGCGAGTACCTCACGTAGACTGATCGCTCCTTCGAGGGGCATTGATTCATCAATTGATTCAATTTGCGGCAGTATGTTTTCGAGTGCGGTTTTTGTGGCTTTGCTAATGCGATTTTCAAATATACTGCCGAGTAATTTGCCAGCGGTGTCGATTGTTGTTTCCGCTGCATCCAATAGCGCGTTAAATTCAGCATCTGTGAAGCCTGCGCGTTTTAGATCGGAAATTGCAGAAAGAATGTCGTTTATGTGTGTATACCGATCGTTCATCTTACTGCGCAGAGGATTGTCGTATGGTAGCGAATCGAGGATGTCGGTGATGATCCGGTGTCGTGCTAGATCGTCCGCTGCGCTAAAATCTGCGCCATTGTAAAAATACTCACGGTAACGTCCCATGATGTCCGTACCGAATGCGTGAAATGTGAAGACGGATA
>JAGQNH010000121.1 GCA_020428185.1 Candidatus Saccharimonadota bacterium
CCAATAATAATGTGCAAACTGGCCGTAAACGGTTCGGGTGAAAAAACGAAGCCGGCGTTTGCTAGTGCAAATAGTGGAACGATGAATAACGTCGTAATAGGCAAAAAGAATCGCTCAACTTTTTCAGGCGTTGAAATCTCCTTGTCTCTAGATGGTATTGGTGCGAGTAAGCCCATCGCAACACCGACGACACTCGCATGAAAGCCGCTGAAGTGGGTTGTGAGCCACAGCAGTATACCTAGTCCGATGACTGCAAGTAGCCTTTTGGCAAGAAATGCGCGGAATATATACACACAGGCAACAATGATTATAGAAAGACAGAGGAATAGTACGTCGAGATTACTTGTGTAAAACAGACCGATAACAGAAATTGCGAGTACGTCATCGGCAACGGCGAGCGCGAGGAGAAATATTTTTAATTGAAGCGGGATTCTGGAACCTAGTAGTGACAATACGGCAATTGCGATTGCTGTATCAGTCGATATCGGTATGCCCCAGCCAGCGATTGCGTAGTCTTGTGGTGCGAAGTATAGGTAGAGTAGAGCTGGTACAACAACGCCACCGATTGCTGCGCCGATTGGTAGGATAGCGGTTTTGTGATTTCGTAGTTCTCCGCGTATGAATTCTCTTTTGATTTCAAGACCGACAACCAAAAAGAATAATGCCATTAATCCCTCATTGAGCCACTTGATGAGCTCAAGTTCTATCGACCAGGGTCCGATGCCGAATGATGCAGTTTGATGCCAGAAGCTTGAGAAATGCTCTTGGAGCGGTGAATTGACAATAGCAAGAGAAGCGGCCGCAGCAGCGATAACAAGTTTTCCGCCGAATGTCTCATCTCGAAGGAATAGGCTGAGTGACTCGCTGATTCGCAAGGGGTGTAGTTGGTATATGATGCGCTGGATATGTCGGTGCATTATCGTGGTCTCCTCTTTGCATATTTTCGGGCTAGTCTAATTATATGATCGTCGATGGTCGCAGGCGTAAACGTACTATATTTATTTATGGCTGCTTTTTCAATGAGCCAATCAGTAATAGCAGGGTTTTTTGGAAGAAGTGAGCCGTGCATATAGGAGCCAATGACATTTTTGTAGGTTGCACCTTCTACGCCATCTCGACTGTTGTTGCCTGCTCCAATAATGACTTGCCCAAGCGGTTGCATGTTTGCTCCTAGATATGTTTGTCCGCTGTGATTTTCGTATCCTATGATTTCACCGAATTGTTCGCTTTGTATGACTATGTTTCCAATCAATCGTTCTGGTCCGGCGACTGTCGTGATATCCAGCAGGCCAATACCGTCTATAGTATGTCCGGTTTGAGTCTTGAAATACTTTCCAAATAATTGGTATAAGCCGCAGATCAATAGCATCGGTACACCATTATTTGCTAATTCGTGCAACGTGTCTTTAATAGCAAGAAGATCGTCTTTAATTTTTTCTTGACCACTATCCTGTCCGCCGCCGCCAATAATAATGTCGATGTTTTTTGGGAATGAATCACCAGGATTGTAGTCGACGACTGTCACGGCAAGACCATGCTGTTCGGCACGCTTCTTGAGGGCGAGTGTGTTGCCACGATCGCCATATATATTCATGTCACGTGGGTAGAGCTGTAGAATGGTTAATGATTTTTTCATCTGACATCCTCTACTTTTGTGTATTTGCTTAAGGCTTGACGAATAGCAAGCATGGCAGTGTATGTACAGTATATACGCTTAGGCAGTTGATGGTTATTTTTGATAAAAGTGTCGAGACACTTCGCTACGTTAATGTCGGTATGGTCGACAGTGACGTTATCGTGTTGTAGACGAAGTGTCATGTCGTATGCACGTAATCCTCCGACGCAAGAGACACCGGTTTGTTGCAGGCTTTCGAAATCGACATCCCAGAGCCAGCTCATGTCGCGACCGTCGGCGTAGTTGTCATTGATAGCAATCATAGTTGCAGTATTGTTTGGATCAAATGAGCTGAGACTTAGGCGAAAGCCACTGGGGTTTTTTACTAAAATTAGTTCACAAGGATTTCCGTCAATTCTAAGTTGTTCGCCGCGTCCGAATGCGGGAGTGACACTGGAAAGTGTCTTAATGAGTTGGACTTGGTCGAGCCTGTCGCCCAATATTGAGCGTACTGTGGTTAGCGCAGCTGCTGCATTGAAGATGTTGTAGACGCCTCGAAGTTTTAGGGGTGTTTCAATCGAAGTGTCCTGAATCTTGAAGGTGGCAATCTCGCCTACACTCGTCAAAACAACATCTGCTTTTGATTTTTTTGGTCGTTCAATAGAGTTGTCGTGTAGTGCGTCGTCACTTGGGAAAGTGCTTTTGATACTGTTCGCAAGACCAAAGTAGACGACATTTGAGGAGAGAGATTCCCCAATTTTCGCTAGGCGCGGATCTTCTCTATTGATGACGACAGTTTGTGTGGTAGCATGTGCTATTTTTGACAGCATCGCAGCGGTTGTATCTATTTCACCAAATCTATCCAACTGGTCACGCATGACATTAAGTAAAAGGGAATAGCGAGGAGGGATTGTTTGAACGAAGTGGACTGCGTGAGCTTCATCGAGTTCGAGAACTGCTATGTCCGCATGAAGCTTGCCCCGATGGTTTACTTCACCGAGAAGTGCGGCGGCAACGCCACGGCTAAAGTTGCTTCCGGTCTTGTTTGTAAATACTTTTAGACCTTGCCCTTCGAGTAGTTCGACGACCATCTTTGTTGTCGTTGTTTTTCCATTCGTGCCACTAATAAGCACGATGCCCATAGGTAGCTGAGCTAGGGTGTCGCGTACGAAGTGTTTGTCGATTTTTTCGACAAATAAACCCGGAAGTGCCGAACCACCACCACGCATGCGTGATATGTGGCGAACTGCTTTTCCCATCAGGACACTATAGGGTTTGGTCATAACCTCTATTATAGCGTACATGTCAGTGGTACAATATGGTTATGCTTTTATCAGAATTGTTTCGCTGGTGGTATGGTGCCGGTTGGCGAAGTCAGGCGAAGTCTATTGCTATCAGAATCGAAGGTACGATTGATTATTTTTCTATGGATATATTGCTCAAGACGCTTTTTTCTCCGTATCGTCAGATCTCAGCAGGAAGAGTCGATGGTTCACTTGAAGTGCAACTTCGTGCATTTATAGATAAGTTATTCTCGCGGTTTATTGGTGCAGGTATCCGTACAGTAATCCTATTTATAGGTGTGTTTGGGATATTATTGCAGTTTATCGGTAGCTTTTTATTTCTTGTCGGCTGGTTTATCTTACCTTTTGTACCTGTAGTGGGACTTGTATTGAGTCTTGGCGGAGTGACGTTCTGATGCAGTCGACATTTTACAATTTCAAAAGTTTGCGTGCCAGTAAATCTCGATTGGGGATCAAGTTATCTGGGATGATCAGTATTTTATTTGTAGCCTTGGCGATAGCCTTGATTGTGGTAGGAATAGTTTTGTTGTTTCTTCATATCTCATGGGGGTGGCTGGTGGCTAGTTTGTGCGCCTTGCCGATAATCGTATATGAATGGCACAAAGGAGATTTAGAGCATCCAATATGTACGACAAATTCTATCGATGGACTGTTAGATGGTGATATTCTCGGAAAATTAGGACCGAATCCTAGTCCTAAAGAAGTCGCCGCCGTGGCATCAAGTGTTCGCGGTGGTAGATTCTTTGCCTCGCGCTTTGGTATAACGTTAAAATTTCTACAAGATATTGTCAGTGCCGAATCAAAAGATATGGAGGCTGTATGGCAGCGTGCGCTTGAGGTGAGACAACAATCAGGTAGTGAATATATATCAGGTGCGGTATTGGTTGTCGCATTGTTCCAAAGTTTTCCCGATTACGAGAAATTGTTAGCACATATGCACCTTGAGATGGAAGATATGATCTCTGGTGTTCGATGGTATGAGCATTTTCGATTGCTTATTAACAAAACCAAAGAACCGCGTCGAACGGGTGGCATCGCGAGAGATTTTTCATTTGGGTACACCCCGCTACTGAAGCGATTTGGCACTAATCTGTCCGAACATGTAGATGGCGGCTTGGAGGTGGAAGTTGCTTCACATGTTGAGGCGTTGCGACAGTTGATTGATACGTTCGGAAGTGGGGGTAGACAGAATGCTGCCTTGGTTGGTGCCGAGGGGGCTGGTAAGTCGA
>JAGQNH010000122.1 GCA_020428185.1 Candidatus Saccharimonadota bacterium
CTGTAACACTTGGACAATAAACTGCTGGTTTTCTGTCAGCTCCTGCCGACTCAAACGCCCCATCGATTTTGCAAAGTCAGGGAGGCGAGACGCTATGCGCTTTGCCCGCCACTTCTCCCATTCCTTCGATTCATCTTCACTCAAACTTCGCGGAAAACTTCGCGCCTTATAATGCAGCAGTAGCGGAGCCAATCGCTCGTCTTGAAATTCTGGATGCATATCCGCAAGGTCCTTCTCGCCTGCAGAAGCGACTGCCTGTGTTCTCAAACGATCAGCATCATTCAAAAACCCGTCGTACAACTGAGCTTCTGGATCTGGAGATTTCTTAAACTCCGGCTTATTTTCGAAAACAGTACGAATATTTTCAGCGAAGTGTGGCGCAGCGACGAGTATGTTCTTGTGCTTTTCAATCGTCGCCTTGTCAAGGTGAATCTTACTCCAACCGTCACCCTGCTCCAGTACACCAAGGGGTGCGACCGCAGGCACTCGATTATACTGCAGTTCCTTCGTAGGTAACTTCAAAAATCCTTCGGCTTGTCGCTCTTCCCATGTCGCAAATAGTTTCTTGGTCAAATCGCTACTACTCAAGTCTACGAACGGCGTTGGGTCAATACGAAGATCGTACACGATGACATTGCCGTTCTTACCACTCGTCAACGGAAACGCCACTGTCGTCTTTTGATGTTCCGCGTCGAACCTGCCACTTGAATACACAAAGGGCTGCTTGCTGTCCAAATTAACAAGTTTCTTTATCTCGTTTTTGTCACGCATTTTCAATAAATATTCATATAATTGCGGCTGTACTTTTTTGATCAATCCAGTGACAGCAATCAATGCTTCGACATCGCTCAATGCGTCGTGAGCCTTGAAATGATCAATGCCGTTTTCTTTTGTGAGAAGCTCGAGTTTATTCACTGGCTTACCGTCGACAACCGGCCACTTGATACCCTCCGGTCTAAGCGCACGCGTCATACGTACAACATCAAGCAAATCCCACCGCGAGCGACCATCACGCCAAGTCCATTCATATGGATCTCGAAAGTTCCTCCATAACAGGTGACGTATAAACTCATCGTCAAATCGAATATTGTTGTACCCGACAGCTATCGTATCTTCGGTAAATATTTCATTCAAAATCAAATCAGTAAATTGCGCCTCTGTATATCCATCAGCGACGGTCTGCTGTGGTGATATACCTGTCACCATCAAAGCTTCAGGACTTGGTAGCGTATCGTCATTGAGCGCAACAAGGACGTTCACCGGATCTCCGATTGGCTCTAGGTTCATGTCCGTGCGTTGACCTGCGAATTGCATAATACGATCATCACGGCCAGATAGGCCGCTCGTCTCAAGATCATAAAAGAAAAAAGTTTGTGACACTCTGTCTATAATACCACTCATTGAAAAAGCCCGCTCTATGAGCGGGCTTTTTGTCGAAATGTATAGGAGATGGCAAGGCCATACCGTACCACAACATCCTATATATGAAATTATTCGTTATTAAGTTGTGTCAGTAGTCGATCGGTTTTGCGTTTATCCTGCATAAGTACGGTTACGGATATAGTCTCCGCTCCCATTTACTTCATACAGAAGTGAGGGGGTCTACACCAGTGGCGAGGATACGATCATCCGAAACGCCAAATCCCTATTCTCAACGCGGCACCCCACTACGAGGGGGTACCAGCACCGATGTTATTTACGAGCTTCTACACTCGTAAATAATCAATCGAAGCATTTCCATGCTCCCTCTGACGAGTTGACATTTTGCTACGACCCAACGTACTCAAGGGTCGTTTACTGTGCGCCTGTCATATGACTGTGCAAAGTAAACGATCCTTGAAAACGAATAATAACTTTTCAACAAACAACCAGTATTTAATATGACTGATTTATATAATTATATCAATATTTGTATATTTTGTCAATACAAAAGAAAAGCCCCCGTAGGGAGCGCTAGACAGTTATCAAGTAGATGCATTCCTTGGTGTAGATATCTATCTACTGCATTTACTTGAATGTGAGAAGAAAGGAAGTAAACTCCTCACACTGTTGTTGCGCCCCTACGGGGGTTCCTCCCTCATGATCGTCGATTCTCGCGATTAGCTCAGCGGTCGACAACCTCCGGGAAGCTTAAAGGCTGTTAGTCAATCGATTTTCATCCACTGCATAATCATACAGTGAACCAACAGCCACCGACTGTGATTCCGGCAAATTACCTCACATATCAGTTTTTTTATTCTACCATATCGACATCTAGATGTCAATATCTTGTTCGAGCAATGTTAGTTCTGCTGCACCAATTCGAATAACACTGTCGCCCTTGGCGCCCTGCCGTATCAATTCGTGCTCTATGCCTAATTTTTTCATAATATCCCTGAGACGATTAACGCCCTGATACTGCTCAAAGTTTGTTCGACGAGCAAATTTTTCTATTTTTTCGCCACGAACAACATATACTTCTTCATCTTTTTCGATAGTCCATGCGTCGGACACTGCCTTCGCTCCCAGTGATATAACAGGGATCTCGTCCTCGACCACTTCTTCAATATCTACCTTTTGACGAGACTCTTCTACCTTTTCTCGCAGTAATCGTAGTAGCTCTTCTAGTCCCTTGTGCGCCGTCGCTGATATTGTCACGACATCGATATTTTTTGGAACAACCTTTCGAAGCTCTGCCAGCTGCAATGCAACCATTTCATCATCAAGACCATCAGTTTTGGTGAGAGCTACAACTTCCGGTCGATCCGTAAGGCTGTCTGAGTATTTCGCCAATTCACTTCTAATGGTTTTGTAATCTGCAGCGATATCATTGCTATAGCTATCAATAAGATGTAGCAAGACTGCGGTACGCTCGACATGACGCAAGAATTGATCACCAAGACCCTTGCCTTCTGCTGCACCCTCTATCAACCCTGGGATATCCGCAATGAGCAAGTTGTACGTATCGATTGTAGCGACACCGAGATTTGGTGTCAGTGTGGTAAATGCATAGTTTGCAATTTCTGGCTGAGCGTTAGTAACAACGCTCAAAAACGTTGATTTACCAGCATTTGGAAGGCCGACCAATCCGACGTCTGCAAGCAGCTTCAACTCCAACTCAGCCTCAAACATCTCGCCCATTTCGCCTTTTTCTGCAATTCGCGGCGTCTGACGTACAGATGATTTGAAATGTGCATTACCAAATCCACCATCACCACCGTGAGCGACTATTGCTCGCTGTCCTTCTTCGGTCAAATCAGCTATCACCTTGCCGTCTCGTCGCACAAGTGTCCCGAGTGGCACGTGTACTATCAAATCAGAACCAGATTTCCCGTGCATTTTGCGTTTGCCGCCAGCAGTACCATTCTCTGCTTTTAGCTCAGGTTTAAATCGAAAATGAAGCAATGTATTCAGGTTTGTCGTCGCCTCGAAGACCACATCGCCGCCCTTGCCGCCGTCACCGCCATCCGGACCACCTTTGTCGACATAAATTTCATGCCGAAAACTGACGGCTCCGTCGCCGCC
>JAGQNH010000123.1 GCA_020428185.1 Candidatus Saccharimonadota bacterium
GATTGTCGTATGGTAGCGAATCGAGGATGTCGGTGATGATCCGGTGTCGTGCTAGATCGTCCGCTGCGCTAAAATCTGCGCCATTGTAAAAATACTCACGGTAACGTCCCATGATGTCCGTACCGAATGCGTGAAATGTGAAGACGGATACATTGTAGGCATCGCGACCAATGATGCTCGTAAGGCGTTTTTTCATTGCGACCGAACCGGCTTCGGTAAATGTTAGACACAAAATATTTTCCGGTAGCGCATCGGTCTGCTTGAGGATATTTGCAGCGCGCATTGCGAGCAGTTCGGTCTTGCCAGTACCGGGCCCGGCGATTACCATCACAGGGCCATCGATTGTATCAACAGCCCGGCGCTGGTTCTCATTGAGTTTTTTGTAGCGCCCAGAAAAGTCCATTAGAAATAATTATACTCTATATTTCAGATAAATTTTTGTATCAGCCGATTGGTTAATTACTTTTTGCGAATACAGTATTTTTTTCGACGGCCAGTTCATACAATGCTCTTGCGCCGACAAGGCGTCGCGACGGATCTTCGTGCAAGATTGAAGAAATAGTCTCCATTCGGTCTCTCCACGCGTAGTACGCGTCACTTGAAGCGCAGCTAGAGTGACCACCCGCTGAGATGAGATCGACTTTTGTATATGGGTGATTTTCGTATAGCTTTACGAATTTTTCACCTTGACTGAGGATATCGCCCTCGTATACTGTTTGATAGCCAAAAAATGATTCTTTGTCTGGATTTGCTCGTACGGATCTGCCCAGTTGCCCCGCCATGAGCGTAGGAGTCTCCTTTAATTGTTGAAACAATCCACGTGGAGATTTATCGAATGTATTCCGATAGTGCTTCAGTATTGATAGTGGTAATCGCAATGATTGTACGGCTGAAAGTTCATTTGGTATGAGAGTGCGCGCGCTACCTAGAAATTTCTCTATAGATACCCCATTCGGCATACAGGGCACGAGAGCGTCGTTATAAATAACGCGTGAATCATGTTCGTGTGCAATTGCCTGGGCAGTATCGGCACTCATTGCACCACGTGATATGCCGTTGAGTATCATATTTTGAGGATCGTTTCCAAGACGTGTGGCGACATGCGCATGGATGGCCAACATATTACGGGCATGCTGTTTTAAGTTGCCGGTTCGATCGGTATTTTGTTGTACGCCTATAAAAACTGACGGTATGCCGAAGTGTTCGGCTAGTGCTTGTTGTCTGCGTTGGTTTAATCCGCCAAATTTTGTGAACCACGCTGATGTTTCGAGAGACATAATGTCACTAGCATCACGAAGTGCATGGCGTCCTAGCTCAGTGTGCGTAACTATATATTTCATGCCGTCATGCATTGTGTATAGTTCAGAACGGTACGTATTGCCTAGGCGTTCCATATTTGAGATTGATTTGGGATTATCTAGGGCATAATTTTTGAATCGCGTTGCCAGTGACGATTCGTTTCCGTGCTCGTGAGCTGCGTAGTTTTCTAAAGAGTATGCCATGTTCCCTCCTCAAGATAGTTGTGGTTAGAGTGTATCTCTGCTACCGTGCTTTGTAAAGCCCTATACGGTAGCGAACTGAGCGCATATGATATACTACTGTACTGATGAATGAGTCTATTTATGACGATATTACTCTTGAGGAAAACGCCAAGAGACGCTTTGGTTTATCTCACGAAATTGAAAGCGTGATTCTCCGACACGCATCTGTAGGTCGCTCTGTGTATGCTACTGTCTATCTAACCAAGAAGAAACAACTATACGCATATATCACAGCCCAATCAAGCCTAAATCTCGGTGACGTCAAGAAGCTCATCAATAGAATGGGGCTGAAGCCCGAGCAGTTTTTGCCTCCAAAAGGCAGACCTCATTATTTTGATGAAATCGGAACGGCACATTTCAAGTCTGTATTCCCAGGTCGTACAGTCGTATCGTCAGACGATCTTACGTACTATCGAACTCTTGCACCGTACAATCCCGCTCTAGTGCATATAAGTGAAATACCAAACGGAGAGATTCGTCAGTTTGACGCAGATGCGCATACCCAATGGCGGGTAGGCGCAAAATTTGCGTACAGACGGATTAAAACGAGCTAGCCGCTTCTTCGAATTTTTCGCTACTCTCAGTATCTTCGAGTGAAATAGAATCTAACTCTTCTGATATTTTATCGAGATCATCGGTAGTCTTTATGACGACTGGTGATGGTGTTGGTGTCGCCGTACTAGATGTATCGGCATTGTTGACGACAAGATTGGTGTATGCTGTATAGCCGAGTGCACCTAAGATAACAAGTACCGCTAAAACAACAACTACTTCTACTACTGAGAAACCTTGTTTATTGCTCATTTTCTACACCCTCCCCTTCACTTGCTGATTCGGCAGCGGCCTTCACTGCATCGACTAGTTTTTTAACTGCATCTCGATATGCTTTCATGGCATCGATGCTTGCGTCTCGCTTTTCTTTGAAGTTTTCGACATCTGCACGAGGATGGTCGCCATCGCAGTCGAGTTCGGGTACTGCAAGCTGTGATGCAACAGCATCTTGAGCGAGAGTTTTTGCTGCGTTGACTTCAGCTACGAGAGTGTCGTAGTCGGCTACTGAAAGATTTTTTGATTGATAGAATTCTTCGACAGCAGATATGACATTGGAGATACG
>JAGQNH010000124.1 GCA_020428185.1 Candidatus Saccharimonadota bacterium
GTCTTGATCAGGTCGACAACACCAGCGATGCCACGAAGAACGCGGCGACGGCTACTTTGACGAATAAGACGTTGACTACACCAAGGATTGACGCAATCAAAGACATCAATGGCGCGGTCCTTATTGCGTCAAGTGTCGCTGCCAGCGCGGTTAACTACTTGACTGTTAGAAATAATGCTTCGGGTGGAGAAGCTGCTGTTTACGCTGGCGGGCCTGACACAAATATAGACTTGTCACTGTATGCTAAGGGAGGCTCAGGGTATGGAGTTAATTTACGCTCCACGACAAACGGTGTACTATTCCGAGCTTACGGTGTTACCGGTGGCATTAACCGCGTCGATGTCTACAACTCTGCTACAGGAAACGCGCCGTATTTCATACCTAGCGGCGCAGACACCAACATAGGTTTGAATCTTCGTTCTAAAGGTACGGGCACCGTTCAGGCAAATGGTGTTGAAGTCACAACAATTAGTAGCGCGCAAACGCTGACCAACAAAACTATTTCAGGCATGTCTAATACGCTATCTAATATTCCATTTTCGGCTGTTCCTGCGTTATCCGCAGTAAGTGGGTCGGGTGCCAATGAAATTTCGGCAGGCGATATGGAAAATGCCGACCTCATCAAACAGTCGGCTCCCAATAGGGTGTTATCGACTGAGCAGAAGCTGACTGGTACTCAGTCACTTAAGTTGACCGGATATAATTACGCGTTCTTTCCGCATGATATCTCTACGGGTGCGGTTCAAACGAACCCTTGCGCTCCTGGCGATGTCGTTTCAGCAGAGGCATGTGTGTATGGCCATGCAAGCAATCAAGATACATCAGAGACTCTATATCTGCGCATTGATTTCCTAAAGAGTGATGGCAGCTGGTCGAATTATTACACAAAACCACTCGCTGCTGGAAATGTTTTAACAGGCACCTGGACGAAGATGTCCTTGAGTTATATTGCTCCAGCCACCACGGTTGGCTATGCAATCACTGTATATCAACTGTATTCAAGTACGACAGTTCCTGGCAATGTGTACTACTGGGATGGAATCAGGGCGACAAAGTCTATGCCGACCATGTCGGGACGACTTGTTGGCACGACGGTTGTCGGCGGTGCTGGCACTGAAGATGGTGGCGCCACATGGACAAAGATCGCTGAGTATACAATGGGTACATCATACGTCGGACAGTCGGCAATTTTGAATGTATCGCAGATTGCCTCATCGAATGAACAGGCTGTGATTGGCGTACATATTCGTTCACAGGGTGTGTCGCAAACACATCTCCTGAATGTCGAATTCATATCGAAGCCGTCAGCGACTGCGTTTATCACCACTAATAGTTTTAAATTGATTTCCACTGGAGCAACTTACGATGCACCAGTTGAGCTTTGGTTCCGCAAAAATGCCAATAGTGGGCAGTTTGCAGTGTATGAAATGTCTTCTTATCGCGGACACCAATACAATGGAAAAAAGTATTATTTTGATACAACGTGGCAATCGGCCATACCTACTGGCACTGCTGAGGTCACAAGCGGTCCACAAACTTCATTCGGTGCACCAATTGCCACCACGACTGATATCCAGACTATTACCAACAAAACTCTGACCAATCCAAAAACCAACGCGATCTTCGACACGGCAGGTGGTGTTGCGATGAGTGTTACTGCTACCGGCGGTACAAACTACCTAACTCTTACCAACTCTACTGGTAACCCTGGATTTACTGTAAGCAGCGTCAATACAGACCAAAGTATGTTTGTTGCACCGAAGGGCGCAGGTACTTTCCGTATTTATGTGGCATCTGGACAGACACCGACACTTACTGGTGCAGGTGCCGACACAAACCACAATTTGAATCTACAATC
>JAGQNH010000125.1 GCA_020428185.1 Candidatus Saccharimonadota bacterium
TCACCGAATATCATGGCAAAAGCTGCTGCTATGAGAGTGTCGTTGTGATATGCAAAGAATAGCTGCCCAAGGCCAGCATCAGCGTAGCGACGCCAGAATTTGTAGTAATAGTCGTACGATCTAATATGAAATGATCCAGATGCTGTCTCTGTGAGCATATCGTAGAATAATTTACAGTTTGTATTGTCTGCATCAACCTCTTCTACTGTGACGCCTTCACGTTCCGCTCGTCGAATTGCATGTCGGCTTGTTTGGTTGAGATTGGCGACAACGACTGCAGGTTCGAGTGATATGTCGACGAGTACTGTTGAAAAGTTCGGCTGGATCGGTGCTGACGGGATAAGCCCCTCCTCAATAAGATGAGTAATTGCGGTACTGGTTTTGATAATTTCTGGTTCGATTTTGACTGCAAAAACACCATTTTTGTTAGCAAATTTTTTGAAGTCCGTCAGGAGGAAATCAAGCTGTGATTCATCTGTTACTCCGGGGCCTTTAGGGATATACCAATATTTTCCAAGTCCAAAAATATGCTTTTCTAGTATGGTGATCGCGACGTTGCCAGCAAAGACATATCGTGGTATCCATCCGGTCATTCGTTTTTGGTCGGCAAACTCATCACTCTGGAAAACATTACCGCCATCGGGGTTTGATAGGATTTTCGAATCCCAGCTTGCTAGTTCGGCATCTGATGCAAAACGAATATTCATATATTCAGTATACATCTATGACATTGTTTAGCACGAGTACTTTTGGTGTCATTTGAGAAGTGAGGTGTGATGGAATGCCTGAACGACACCATAAGCGTATTGACAAAGTGTCAAAAACGTGTACAATATTAATTATAGTAAAACGCAAAACAAACATACCTTAAAAAATATGCATCGAACGCCCAATCATCAGAACAATAAGTTTAATCGAGATACGCTAAGAGGTGGCCCATCCTCGCGTGCTGTCGGTGGCGTATCGTTGAGGGCTAATGGTATTCGACTGCCAGATAGGCACAATGTTCACGCGTCTCCAAGGGAGAGGTTAAGGGCCAGTACGCATAATGCAGTAGAGAATCACCTAAGGAATCTAAGCGGTGCAATAGAACGTCGAGATGGCAGGAGGCCAGAGATGAACGCTGCTTTTATTCGAAATGCGTATATCTCTCAGCGTAAGCGTATGAAAAATGAGAAGGTCACAGGTGATATGACTACATCGCAATTAACCGCAGAGTTAATGGCAAAAGCAGTTCTCTTTGGTCCAACAGTGTCTGATGCGTTGAAGCATCGCCATACGCGTCGTAGCAAAGACGAGTTTGCCGAATGGAACGATATTCTTGCCGAAATAGCGAGGAGCCTACCGAGTGGGCAGTTGCAGCCTGGATTTAAAACAGATATCGCTAGCGTGCTTAAAGAAGAAATCCTTGCACTGAGTAATCAGATACATCATAGTGCGGAAATTTGCGGAAAGGATCCAAAATCAAAGCGTGATAATATCACACAGGATTTTCTTGGAGTTCAAGGAGAAGTATCTGTAGTAAATGACCTTCAGACAGATACTAGTCTAGATGTTCGAGTTCCTGATGCGGAAGAATTTGGCGTGAGCGGCATAGAGCTTGATAGAGAGGGTATTGACGTCGTTATAGGTAGGCCAGAAGATGGTAAGACGATATTTGTCGACTTGAAATCACACGGTTCGTATTTGAATCGAATCGCTGACCTTCAAGGCGAAAAATTTATTGACGAAGACTCTGTCGGGCGCTGTTATTTCACTGGAATGCACGAAAGAGGCGCGCCCCACTATCTAATCGATATCGATTCATATGGCGAGATACCTGCTGACGGGTTTCATTTTACAGAACAGGGTCGCATACAGTTGATAAGTGACGTACACTATCTACTTGACGAGTAATTGAAATATTCTTCAAAATATTGTAAAATAACTAATGTTCCTACAATTCGAGGAGGTGGTAGTGTGTCCGGTGTGCCTATGCAGTTGCCAGACATTGAATCGCCTGCCTGTCGTTTTTTTAGAGATATTATTGTCGACGTTGATCGAACTGATCATGACGATAATCTCGTGTCTGAACATACTCGTGATTGCGAAAAATGTAAGGACGCTATTGGTCAGATGTTTTTTGATCTGATTGAGCAATATAGGCGGGCGAACGAGACAGGAGCGTAAAGGGGCAGTCGTATTATCGATTGCCTCTTTTTTCATAGAAAGCGACATGTGGTGGATATTGACAAATAAGCATAAACGTGTATAATAATACGTATGAGAAATCGCACAGAAAAGCCTGTATCCAACAGGGCAAAAACACACTTTAACCACACTAAGAAACAGGACCACGGCGACGCTGCGGTTGCAAAAGGTCATGAAGATTTTGGTTTTTTTGAAACAAAATGGAATATGCGCGCATCTGAATCGGAGCGCAAGAATAGTCTTTACCGTGATATAGA
>JAGQNH010000126.1 GCA_020428185.1 Candidatus Saccharimonadota bacterium
AAAATACGTTTGGACCATGTACGAGCGCAATCATAATACTGAGTCGCTGCTTTTGACCACCAGACAATTCTTCAACATAGCTCTCAGCCTTATCCTCGAGGTCAACATCACGCAAAAACGCCATTGGATCAACCCGCTCTCCGTATGCAGCAGCAAACATCTCTATCACTTCCTTTAGTTTTGTTTTGTCCTGAAAGCCGGGTGATTGGGGCTGCACTCCGATTATATATTTAATTTTCTGAGGCTCCTTCGCGACATCAATCCCGTCAATTTTTACCGTACCGCCGTCAATCGGCCGTAGCGTCTCCATCATCTCGAGTGTCGTGGTTTTACCCGCCCCATTCGGACCCAAAATTCCAAAGATTTCACCTTTTTTTACAGTAAAACTAATGCCGTCAACAGCTTGCCTGTCGCCATATTTTTTCTTCAAATTTCTCACTTCAATCATCGAACTCATCATTTAATTATACCGCACCGTGCTGTAGCGCGACAATCACGTAGTACTACTTCAACAATTATTTATAGAATGGATCTTCGTTTTGCGAACTTGGCATTTGACCAGAATCATGACTCACAGGAGTAGATACTTGCGTATCTGGCTGAGTAGAAGGAGGGTTTGGCGCAATAGTATTATTTGTCGACTGTCCTACAGGCACCTGATTATCCTGCGCGCTAACTTGAGGCGTGGACGCAACTACAGGCATTGGTACAGATACGGGAACAGTACTCGCTGCACCATAATGGCCAACCTGCAATGAGCTGATACGCTTTTTGTGAACTACAGATGCAACAATCAATAGTGCAGTAGCAATACTCGATACAACCAGTGCAACAACAAGAGCTGTGGCAAATTGATTCATAAATGACGTGTCGTACTTCGAACCAATATTCGCAGCAGCTTCTTTCTGTATTGGACTTGCCCAGCGATTATACACATATCCCAACTCAGCTTTCTTGAATGAATCTGCACTAGAAGCGTAGTTCGCTGCAAAAAATGCGTCCACACCGCTATTCCACGACTTAGCAACAGAACTTCCAAGTGATAAGCTGATATTTTCGTGATCAAGCAATCCTACCAATTCTCCGATAGTCCGTATTGTTCCGTTTGCAAAACAAGCCTGATCAGGACAATACGACAATCCATATACGGCAAAACCTACAAGACGGCCTTCTGTATCAAACACAGGCGCTCCGTCATTACCCGGAAGAACAGGTGTGTCCGTCTGAACAAGGGGTTCACCTTCTTTTTCCTGATCGTACACTTGCTCAACGACACTATTCGTTACAACTGGTATGTTGCGAATTTTATCTATCGACAATGAGCTATCTGTGTATGCGGGGTATCCAATCGTACTAAGTACATCGTTTGTTCTCACGGACTGCTCGGGAGCCATAGATACATCCGGGAAGCTCCCCTCTACCTTCAATAGTCCGACATCAGAATACGGTGTTGCGCTTTCAAATACTTCCTGCAAAGATTTCTCTGCGTCATAGTCTGATGCCTTAAATTTTGCCTTCACCACAGTGTCCGAATACGCGAAGACCGCTCGATCCTTGTCACTATGATTCACTACTATAGGCTGATCTGATAATTGGACAGCGTACGCATAGTCATCGTTAATTGGTACGATGAAATCATCTGGAATAACTGATGCGATATTCTCAACCTTCGCCAATGCCTCCTGGTCGCCAATTGATGCCCCGACTTGCAGATAATCTGCATCGGACTGCAGGATAATTTGTGCACTCACTAGGTAATCAAGAACTCGCTGTAGTCTATCTAGCATTGATGACTGATCTTGTGCAAAATTAATATATCCATCAATAAGTGCTTTCTTTTGCAGCTGCAATGCATGACCAGTAGTTGCAATGTAACCATCCTTCGACACGAACACACCGCTAGATACACTTCCAGTACACGCATCAGTCAAATTTGCAGCAGTTTCACCACTCTGAAACTTCAGCGACACATCAGCACAATACAGCGTACCAATACGCACAACGCTCGGCTGTGCTTTTGCGATTGCCTTTAGGCTACCGGCATTCTTGTAATACTCAGGCGAGATAGTCAGAAGCGGAGATTCACTCAAATCAACATCTACTCCAGACGCATCTCCCACATCACTTGAATCAGATTTTTCAAATACAATCGAACGAAATACTGACTCATCCATGCTAGCAACACTGACACTGGTCGGACGTACCCCGGTGACACAAATTGCATACGGCTGCTTCTCCTGAATCGTATAGTAGCAATCATCGTAGCGTACGTTTGACACTCGATGATTGTCATTTGTCGTCGTATAGCGAACCTTTTGATAGTCAATACCCTTGACAGTCGTCGCGATTGGCTTTGCTACGTCAATAGTCACAACCGTGCTGTCATCGAGCACCTTACGTGACAATCGTTTATCTTCGTCAATTTTCACAAACAAGCTTAGCTGAGATAGATTCTTATTTTCAGGAATTGCAGCTGCTTTTGCTAGTTCTTTTTCGGAAACTGTTGCAAAAATCTCAAGCTGAGGAGGGATAGGCTTGAGCGTACGCACACTACTAACGCTTTCTGACGGGCGTATACGGACATAATTATATGCACGGCTAAAACGTAGCTCATTGTTTTCGTACGTCTGACCGTTTGATTTTGCATCGCTCTCGTCGGTTCCAGCCGTCGCATTACCGACTTCCGCATAACTTTCATATATTCGATTGTCGTAGTTAAGTGAAAATCCGACTGTTGAATGCACGTCTACTCTCTTCAATGTCTGATCCGGTGGCTGCAAAATATCAGCCAACTTCACGCGAGCAGCTTGGTCTACGACACTTGTTCTTGGCAATACAAAAAACAAACCAGCTCCTACAATAACAGCAATAACGCTCGTTACTATAAGTGACCACTTAACAAAACGCCCAAGTGGCGACTGACGCTCGTATACCTTTTGTCGGACAACTCCTGACTCTTGCGGTATAAATGGGTTCGTCGACGAATCTTCCATGCTTATGGTTTATTGTAGCATAACAAGAATACGTCGTGTAGTACGATCACATCTTCGATTGAATGTCGGTTATCGTGTCTCGCAGTTCAGCAGCACGTTCAAATTCGAGATCAGCACTTGCTAGGTTCATCTGATTAGTTAGGGCTTTGACAAGATGTGCGTATTCATCTTTTGGAATCTTCCTTAGATCAAGTTTTGGCTTTTTGTCACTTTCCTTGACAGGTATTATTGCCCGCAACCCTTCGCTGATTTCTTTATCAACACTTCGCGGCGTGATATCGTTCTCCTTATTGTATTGCTCCTGAATAGCACGACGCCGGTCTGTCTCATCAATCGCAGCGCGCATCGATCGTGTCACTGTATCTGCATAGAGCAATACCGTCCCCTCTTCGTGGCGTGCTGCTCGACCAATCGTCTGGATTAGTGCGCTCTCACTACGCAAAAACCCCTCTTTGTCCGCATC
>JAGQNH010000127.1 GCA_020428185.1 Candidatus Saccharimonadota bacterium
TTTCGGCTGATTTTTTGGTAGCGTCAATGTCGTAGTCGATACAGTTGCCTTTGTCTGATTATTGGTGTCTTCGAGGACTGGTTGTGATTGGATGAGATGGTGGTCGACAGTTGTTCCTTGGTCAATGAGGAAGTTGGCGTATACGTGTGCCTCTACATGATGTATTCCGTACAACGGTTTGTTGCGTATAACAGCAATTGTCCGTGCGGCGAGCGTACCAACTAGGAGAGAGCCTGCAAGACCGGGTGCATAGGTAACTGCAATTGCATCGATGTCGTCCCATGTGCAATTTGCACTTTCGAGAGCTCGATTAATGACTGGGTTGATTACCTCTATGTGGCTACGAGCGGCTACTTCAGGAACGACACCTCCATATTGAGCATGGATGTCGATCTGTGTCTGGATGACATTGCTGAGAAGTTTTTTGCCGTCTTCGACGACTGCCGCCGCAGTCTCGTCGCAGCTTGTTTCGATTCCTAATATTTTCATTTATTACTACTGTAGCATGCTCGCAATAATGATACACTAGTTGTATGAAGCAACTACTCGTCAAAGGTGCCAGAAAGGCTCTACCACGATCGGCAGTAAAGCGTCTTGAAAATACGTATCGGAGGGGTCGTGTGCGTGTCGTGCGAACTCGTTATGGTAACCCTGCTAGTAAGCAAAAGGTGATTGCTATTACAGGGACGAACGGCAAGACAACAACACTTAACTATGTCAACGAAATTCTTAAGGAGGCAGGCTATAAGACAGCAATGTTCACAACCGCGGTAATTGAGATTGCCGGTGATCGACGTTTGAATGATCTGAACGTAACCGTCGCCTCGACTGCGCAAATGCAACGATTTTTTCGCGATGCAAAACGTGCCAAAGTTGACTACACACTAGTTGAAGTGACGAGTCATTCGCTCGATCAGCATAAGCTCGACGGTGTACCGATTCATATGGCTATCATGACAAATCTTACGCAGGACCATCTTGATTACCATGGCACAATGGAGCGATATGCCGACGCAAAGGCAAAACTATTTAAGAGAAATCCTGAATATATAGTCCTGAATCGCGATGATGAGTGGTATGAATTCTTCAATCAATTTGAGGCGACTTCACAAAAGATAACCTACGGTACGCATGACGATGCTGAGGCAAAGGTAGAGCGCGTAAAGTTATTCAAGAAGGGGACAGAGGCTATGGTGGTTATCGACCATCAGATCAAGCTTGACTTAGCCACGGCACTGCCTGGTGAGTTTAATGCTCAGAATATGACCGCGGCCGCTGCGGCGACATACCTGCTCGGTGTAAAAATGAACGATATTGTCGAAGGGGTTGCCAACCTCGAAGGTGTACCAGGTCGTTTCGAGCGGGTTGAAGTGTCAAAGGAGTTTGATGTCATCGTCGATTATGCGCATACACCAGACGCACTTGAGAAATTATTGATTGCAGCAAAATCATTATCGAAGAATCGAGTCATATTGGTTTTTGGTGCATGTGGCGATCGCGACAAGGCGAAACGGCCAATTATGGGTGAAATAGCGGCGCGACTTGCTGACAGGATTATTCTCACGGATGAAGAGAGCTACAATGAGAACCCGGATACGATACGTGCGAATATTATGACTGGTATCGAGACGGGTAAGGGTATGGCAAAGACAACCGAGATTGCGGATCGGCACGATGCGATTAAGAAGGCACTTGGAGTAGCGAAAAAAGGCGACACTATACTCATCACCGGTATGGGGCACGAGAATTTTCGAATCATTAATGGTAAGCGCGAGCCATGGAATGATGCCGACGTGGTGCGCGAGCTAGCAGCTAGCTAATACCAGCTCTCATGGTGTTTTCGCCACCACTGTCGTTTGACGTACGATTCGCCAAAATGCTTCCAGAGTTTGTATTTGCGAGGTTTGACGACGAGATCAAAGGCGCCGACATAGTCGGTGACTTGCTTATTGAAGCTAGTCTTAAATAGACCAATCCCATAGTGCGGGTGATTTTTGTTGCCTATTTGATCGCTTGGTGGAGA
>JAGQNH010000128.1 GCA_020428185.1 Candidatus Saccharimonadota bacterium
ATTTCAATCTTGCATTTCTGGTCACATTTTTCCAGTTCTATGTGCATATTAGACGTTCCAAAGGGTCTCAGCGTCAGCAACTGACATATATTTTTGTGGGGACATTATTGTCGGCGATGTTTTCGTTGGTATCCAATTTACTTTTGCCACTGCTTGGAGTCGATAGCTTCATTTGGCTTGGACCAACGTGGACACTGTTTTACGTCGTTACGATTAGTATAGCCATCGTAAGGCATCAGCTGTTCGACATTAAGATGGCCGCAGTTAGAAGTATTGCGTACATCGGTGTATTGTTGACGTTAACTCTTGTCTATTACGTTGTCGCCTACTTGGCGTCAGTAGTAGTTCTCGGCGGCGGATCGCAAGTGCCAGGTGACGTAAGCTTGAGTCCGGTATATATCCTTTCTGCGTTGGTACTCGCAGTTCTCTTTCAGCCAATTAAACTTTTCTTCGATAAGCTAACGGACGACATATTTTATCGAGATAATTATAAGAGTGAAGATTTCTTCGCATCACTAAGTCTACTTTTGACGTCAACAACTGAGCTCAGGGGGTTGCTCGAACGTGCCTCAAAAGAATTGGCATCTACATTTAAATCAGAACAAGCGATGTTTCTTTTGTACTATACGAATGAAGTTGAGCATCATATGTCGGCAGGGACACGAAAGCATGCAAAAATACCGCAACACGACGCAGCCCTTTTAGATGACTATGCGTTCAAAAATCCTGAGGCAGTATTTTTGACAGGACTTCTGGAGGATGATTCGAAGGTTCGGCGTATGCTTGTAGCCCATAAGATTGCTCTAGTAATGCCATTAAGGCAGGCTGATCGGGTCATTGGATATGTAATGTTGGGCGAGCGCTTGAGCGGCAACTATACAAATCGAGACATAAATGTACTGCTTACTGTGAGCAACGAGCTTGTTATCGCTATACAGAACGCTTTATCTTTGCACGAAGTCAAAGAGCTCAATGCCACCCTCCAGCAACGTATTAATGTTGCGACAAGAGAATTACGCTCGAGTAATGCGCAGCTGAAACATCTTGATGAAGTGAAGGATGAATTCATGAGTATGGCATCGCATCAATTGCGCACACCGTTAACTAGTATCAAGGGTTATATCAGTATGGTGCTCGAAGGTGATGCGGGCAATATCACCTTGCAGCAGCAAAAATTGCTCGTCGAAGCATTCAAGAGTAGTGAGCGAATGGTCGGTTTGATAAATGACTTCTTGAATGTGTCGCGATTGCAAACGGGCAAGTTTATAATCGAAAAAACGCCGTTTGATCTGGGCGAAGTAGTCAGGCAGGAGGTTTTTGATCTCAATATGATTGCAAATACGCATGATATAAAATTGCGTCTTGATGCGACGCGCGAGAAGCTGCCCGTCAAGGCGGATGAGTCAAAAATTCGTCAAGTTATCATGAATTATATAGACAATGCTATCTATTATTCACATGCCAAGAGTACGATCGTGATACATCTAGAAAAAACAGGAAATAATGCCGTGCTCACTGTTGTAGATACTGGAATCGGCGT
>JAGQNH010000129.1 GCA_020428185.1 Candidatus Saccharimonadota bacterium
TGCATCCGTCATCAAATAATACAAAAAAGTATAAATTCCACAAATATCCTAGTGAAGGACCACCGGAATACTAATCTGCACTACCACTCCGTTTAAATCGCGCCAATACACGACGACCAGATCTCCTGCTTCTTACCTCGGATTTATGGGTATGTAATTGAGCAGCTAATTTCGCCTCGACTATGTCTAAAGCTGCCAACATATTAACAGTAGAATCCTTCGCCGTGATTACCTTTCCATGCATTTCAATAATTACTTCCGCCTCATACTTATTACCGTGTGACCTATCCACTCCGCGCAAAATCACTTCAGCAATAATTGACTGGCGCTCACGCCTCGGTATATACCTATCAAGTCGACTAATTTTTTTGATAACATATTTTTTCGTCGCCTCATCGGGGTCATATTGTATACCGGTAATCGAAATTTGATTAATCATAAACCCTTCTCCTACTACAATACTTCTCGACCACCCAAATACGGCTGCAGTACCCCTGGAATATTAACGACTCCATCGGCATTTTGACCATTCTCAATAATCGCAATCATAATACGTCCCAGCGCAAAAGCTGTCGCATCATTTGTGTGCACTAGTTCAAGATCGCCGCTTTCACGTCGTACGCGCGTCTTCAGACGACGAGACTGATAATCTGTCATGTAGTCTGCCGTATGCGTCTCGCGAAACTTGCCCTGCCCAGGCAGCCATACATTCATATCAACTCCTCGTGCATTTGGCTTTCCTATATCACCCGTACATTTTTGCATTACTTCATAGTGCAAACCAAGAGATCGAAGTAGATATTCCTGAATCGCCACAAACAGCAAATGCTCGTTGATTCCATCATCACCTACCGAGAAACTTTCCATCTCAAGCTTATCAAATTGATGCATTCTCAATATGCCTTCCATGTCCTTGCCATACGTACCAGCCTCTCGACGAAAACTTGTTGCGTAGCCGATATACCTGAGAGGCAATTGCTTTTCTTCAAAAATCTCATCTGCGTGCATACTTCCAAGCACATGCTCAGCACTTCCCTGTAACCACAAATCCTCATCCTCGATCTTGTAGCGATCATCACGTGGTTCAAGACGATCCATAGCATCGTATAATTCAGTACGTATCATCAATGGTGGCAAAATTGGCGTAAATGGCTTCACCGACACATCTAATCCAGCATCCGCAACAATTTCTTTTATCTTGTCTTCATCAGATAAGACATCAATCACGTAATTCGTAATAGCAAGCTGCAACTTGACCAATTCACCCTTAAGATACGCAAACCTTGCCCCCGACACCTTTGCGGCACGTTCCTTGTCAATCCAGTCGCGCTGCTCAGCAATATCAAAATGATTTCTTGGCTCAAAATCAAACTCTGGCTTTTCACCGACCGTTTTTGCCACGACATTTTCATCTTCACTTGCCCCATACGGAACATCTTCCGCAGCAATATTTGGTACTTTTTTAAACAAATCAAAAAAACGATTCTCTACGTCACTCAATTTGTTTTCTTGCTCAATAAGTACACTCTTAATCTGCCTACCCTCATCTATAAGAGCCTGATCTGGCTTGCCGCTTTTCATCTGCGATGATATCGCATTTCGCTTCTCTCTAAGTTCGTCAACTTGCTGCTGCAAAACACGCCGCTCTTCATCCAGAGCAACTAATGTGTTCACATCAATATCGTAGCCTTTATTTTTCGAATTTTGTGCAACTAGATCTGGGTTTTCCCGAAGAAGGCGGATGTCTATCATGCTCTTATTGTATCAGATTATTCAGTCCGTAGCGCCTCTATTGGATCAAGATTAGCCGCCTTACGAGCTGGGAAATACCCAGCAATCACCGCTATAACCATAAGTCCAATGATCAGTCCAGCGATCGGCAATGGTTGAAATATCAGCAGATAACTACCCTTACCCAGGCTCAATTGTTCAGATATCCATGGGTTCAGAGCAGTACCGAGTCCCCATGCAAACAGTGACCCAATCACTCCACCCAAGAAGCCTATCCAAGCCGCCTCGTAACGAAATAGCTTCGCAACAT
>JAGQNH010000130.1 GCA_020428185.1 Candidatus Saccharimonadota bacterium
AAGACGGGCCATCGGTATTTTTCTATTAGTTCCATGCGAAACCCCCTACTGCCCACCACATTATTAAATGTATATGAAAAAATTGTAACAGTTATTCGCTTATGGTCAAGTGTAAAATACTATTTCACAAAAGATTTTTGATTGCAGTATACTCAAGGATATGGATAAAACTACCGTGACAAAAAATGCGAAAGAGTCGGGAGTGTTGTATCGAATGACACTTGTGGCTGCGGTGTTGCAGCCATTGATGACTGTTCCTCAGGCGGTGCAATTGTACTCGACACAAGATGCTCAAGGGTTGTCATTGCTCACATGGCTGGGGTATACGATGTTTGGATTAATTTTTTTGGCGTATAGTATTCAATTTCGTCTGAAGCCGATTATCTTGCAGCAGTCGCTATGGTTTGTTCTGCAATCTAGCGTGGTCATCGGTATTGTGATTTGGAGTTAGTAAAAATAAATAGCCCTGCACGAATCAATGCAGGGCGGTGTTTGGAGGCCTAGTTCCAATTGCAACTATCGACGGATTTGTATAGCGCAGTTTTTGATGCGATACATTCGAGTACACGGCCATCTAGTAATGTCTTATGAAAGACGGTGAATGGTCCTAGGTGCTGTTTTGTAGGATCACGAGATTCGCGCGGATTGTTCCAATTGCAATCGAGTACTTCGTGATTATAGGATATGACACTTGTTATGCAATCGAGATAGCGACCATCGGAAAGTTCTGCTTCGACGATGGGAATATCAACTACTTTGTTGCCAGAGCTTGCGTCTGATATCGTTGGTGATAAGTTGCACGCTGACAGTATTCCGGCTGCAATTACAGCAGTCGAAGTAATGACAGGCACTCGGTTGAGTTTCGTAGTGTCTCCTTGAGGTACGTGGATTTTTGGCAGTCCAGTGAGGTATTTATACCATAAAAATGCATATAATACTATAGTTTCATATATGGTGCCATGAATGGAGTGCGTGAGAAAGTTTTGTTCTCTCGACCACGGCATGATTGTAGCGGATGTGTGCTTGGTATAGTTGCTCACGCGCTTCTTCGAATTCTTGCGCAAGGGTGGTCCATTCTGGCAAATCGTGTGGTTGATCGACTGAGTCCTTTAACGCTATTCGTGCCAGAATGGCGCTGTGATGTCTTGCTCGAGCGAGATGTAGCTCAATGCTTGCAGTGCGCAGCTCTTCGGAGGCGGAGGACCATGCCGATCGTAGGTGATGAGGTATGTCACCAGATTGGTTTTTCATCTGTGATTTATGTATATGCTTTTTGTCGTCAAAAAGCAAGTGTTTGAGTTGGGCGATGATACAATAAATATATATCCTCGTGATACACACTGATGCATGTGCATGAAGCGTCCCTCCGGTGGAATCATTATTCATTGTCTTCGGCGATGTACTAGAAACGGGTACAGGCGACGGGCAATACAAAGAACTAATTAACAATATCCATTTCGCGCCATACATCGCTATTTCGGCTGTAAGTTTTTCTTGCGCTCTCGATGTAGGACACCCTACCTCTCGTTTGCAATCAAAACTTTCGCTCGAAATATCAGATGTCTGGCGTCGAAAGGGATATCGCCAATCAGTTCTCGAAACGTTTCTCAAACTAACTTGAG
>JAGQNH010000145.1 GCA_020428185.1 Candidatus Saccharimonadota bacterium
TCTTTGGAAGAGACTGTTAGTAGTGCGACATTACGATTAATGATTGCGAAATTGCCAATAGATACAATATTGCTTTCATTTCCATCTTTATCAGATGCACTTATGTCAAATGAAGTGACGTCCGAAGGAGTCGAGATTGTCAGTTCGATGATAGTGTTGTTGAGAATAATAGTAAGGATAATGACAAGCAGCGCGCATAGGATAGCCGGCCATCGTAAGCGGCGTAGCCACATGATTATGATTTCTCTATAGTACACTTGGTGTCCCTCCTCCGAGCTCGTCGTACAATTGATTCATCAATGGCACGAAGCCCGGGTCTCTACAGCAAACACTTCCACCATTGTTTCCTTTTGGTGATCCTCTGTCTATATGAAGATGGGGATATGATCCATTTCCTCCGGTACATTCCCTACGTCCAACCATCGCTATAGACTGACCTGCTGTTACTTTTGAGCCTTCTTGAATGGTCGCCGACTGCAGGTGACCGTACCAATACCACCAGCCATCATCACCAACTAATTGGAACGATTGACAGCCGGATACACCTGCATATGAATTGTTGAATCTTTGGATTGTTCCATTATATATAGCGATAACTGGTGTATTTTCAGTTGAGTCATCTTTTGCGTTTTTTGAAAGGTCCATTGCTGGCGTGCCATCGTGATGGCAGATTCCAGGGCATGGCCAACTGCCGCCATTGGACACGTCTGATTTGGGGAGTGCTATAGGAAACGCATATCCATTCGCGTTAACAGTACCAGTTGCACTACAAGAGCCTGACGATGTTGAGCCGTTGGTAGAGGCAGTAGCTTGGACGCCGCCATCTTTGTATTGATCGTATAGCTTTCGTGCGTTTGACTGACGAGTTGTGTAGCCGATTGATCCAGGTGTGTCGGCGGAGCGTTCGAACTTCTTCTCCCATATCAATGCTGCTTCTTCTGGAGTGGTCGCCTTTTTGATCGCGTCAAAGGCAGCGGATTCTGTGCCGCCTTTTACACCATTTTTTGGTTCTTCGATACCTAGCTCAACGCCAAGATATAGGATTTGTATGTCGATGTTTTTGTAGTCACCACCCGCGTACTGCTGTAATGCCGTAAGGCGACTATCTTGCCACTGTGCTATACCTTCTGCTTTGCCATCGCTACCTGCGGGGTCAAGTGAATTTGATCCTGATTCCCATTGAAAATTACCGACAACACCCGCCGCTTGTTCGAGTGTGAGGCCGTTTTGCATAAGGTAATTGAGTGTTTTTTCGACATTATCTTTGCCTGCTAATTGAACAGTAGTTGATGACCCACCTCCCCCTGAGCAGGTAGTGTTATAGTGCTGGATATCATTGAGACCATAGAATATCTGCACTTTTTCTTCGTATGTCGCTGGTTCGACAGTTTCCTTTTCGGCTCCATCACTTCCTATTGGTATTGATAGTGGTTCTGGTGCCGCATGAACGGTTAATGAAAGGATACTAGATAATATAATAAAGAAAACAAATCTATATCCAACAGGCAA
>JAGQNH010000131.1 GCA_020428185.1 Candidatus Saccharimonadota bacterium
GTCACAATCATTGCCAGTAGCACAAACGGTAGATATGTCATAACCATCTGCACAGTGCTCGAAATAGCAATCTGATAGCTTGTCAGTGGGTCTTCCAGTGCATACATTATCGCGACACCTAGCGATGTTGCAATCACGGCAGCTATAAATCCGTAAACTATCGCCTCAACAATAAATGGTCCGCGTATAAAGCTCCTGTCAGCACCGATTAATTTCATCATCTGGATTTCTTCTTTGCGATTAAATATAGCCATTCGGATCGTGTTAAAGATAATGAGCGATGAAATAATGATAAATATACTACTCGCTGCCAAACCAGCCGCCAAGGCAAACTCAGTCGCCTTGCCGATATTCTCGATAATGCTCTTTCGTTCACCGCTGAATGAAGACTCTCGATTCGGATCAGCGTATTCCTTATATAGTTCATCATTCTTCACAAACTTCTCAAGATGTGAAGTGTCGTTAATATCGATAATATTTACTCGAAATGTACCTGGAAATTTATTAGTCGCTTCGTTGAGTGCATCAAGCGTCTGCGTATCATTCTTATTTTGCTGCGCGAAATCAAACCTCGCCTGACGAGGGCTCACGTAGCGCACCGATTTTACATCCTCAACTTGTCTGATTTTTGCAGCGATCTGATCTGCGATATCATCGGGAGTATCAGTTTTGACATAAATCGACATATCGGTCTTTGCCTTAATAACATCGACGGTATCTGCAAGCACCTGACGAGCTACTAATGTCATAAAAATTATCAGAAGCGTAATCGTCATGACGGCAGTTGCCGCAATCGTCAGCCACATATTACGACTAAAATTATTTACTCCATATCGACACATACGAACAAACGTTAGCCACCTTCGGCGTGTCTGCCTACTCTGAGTTAATGCTTTTGGCGTAGAACTTTTCGTCATATACTACTGCCTGTAACTTCCCTGTGCCTGATCACTCACAATCTTTCCGTGATCGAGTGTAATGACGCGCCGTTTTAATTTGTTCACTATTTCGACGTTGTGCGTCGTTAGCAAAACGGTAGTGCCGTATTTGTTGATCTTCTCCAGAAGCCGCACAATATCCCAACTGTGCTTTGGGTCAAGATTACCCGTCGGCTCATCAGCAATCAAAATCTTCGGCTGACGAACAATCGCCCTCGCAATTGCCACACGCTGGCGCTCACCTCCAGATAACTGATGAGGAAATTGCTTCTCTTTTCCAGAAAGTCCAACTAGCTCGATGACTTTCGGTACAGTGTTCTTAATCTCGTGCCCAGTCATGCCGGCTATCTCAAGCGCAAAAGCAATATTTTCGAACACTGTCCGTTGCGGTAGTAATTTAAAATCCTGAAAAACAACACCAATCTTACGTCGCAGCAATGGTATGTGCCGGTCTTTCAAGGTATCGTAATCTATCCCACCGACAACTATTTTTCCACTTGTCGGCTTCTCTTCTCTCGTCAATAATTTCAGTAACGTTGATTTGCCAGCTCCACTCGTTCCGACGATAATAACAAATTCTTTAGGTTCAACGTGCAAGCTAATGCGATTTAACGCAGACTTGTTGCTGTTCTTTCCATATGTTTTCGTTACCCTATCGAGCAGTATCATTGTATGGAATATTATAGCATAAACTCAATGAGAAAAACGGTCTAATTTCCTAATTGTGACTCTAAATATGTCCGGATAAAACCATCGATTTTTCCATCCAAAACGGCTTGAGGATCTTTTTCCTCGTACTTAGTTCTTGTATCCTTCACGAGTGTATACGGGTGCAACACATAATTACGTATTTGCGATCCCCAGTTTGCGGATTCGCCTGCACGCAGTTCCGCGACCGATTCTGCATGTTGCTCCATCTGCAATTGAGCAAGTTTAGAGCGAAGAATTTTCAAGGCAGTTTCCTTATTCTGTAATTGCGATCGTTCATTTTGGATTGCCACTACAATTCCAGTCGGAATATGCGTCACACGCACTGCGCTATCCGTCGTATTCACCGACTGGCCACCGTGTCCACCAGCTCTGTAGACATCAATCTTCATATCTTTTTCATCCAATTGGACTTCATCGGGTGTATCGATTTGTGGAAGCACCTCAACAAGAGCGAAACTCGTTTGACGTAGATTATCACTATTAAACGGACTTAGTCTTACAAGCCTATGGACACCGTTTTCACTTCGCAAATTCCCATAAGCATACGGACCAGCAATTTCAAAAACACTCGTCTTGATACCCGCTTCCTCCCCAGCTGATCGCTCTACTGCAACTGTCGTCATTCCCGATCGCTCGCACCATCGCAAATACATGCGCTCTAACATCTCAGCAAAATCTTGAGCATCGGTGCCGCCAACCCCAGCGGTTATCCGAATAATGACATTGTGGTCATCATACTTACCACTAAATAAGAGTTCCTTTTTTCGTTCAGCAAATTCCGTCTCAAGCGCCTCTATCTGTCTTTCAAATTCTTGCAATAAACTATCATCGCCAAGACTCATTAACTCGAGAATATCTTCGACTTGTGCGCGAAGCGTCTGCCAGGGCTGTACCATCGCACCAAGTGCTGCCTGTTGCTTACTCTTCGCCTGAGCCCGAGATGGATCATTCCATACCTCCGGCACAGCGAGTTCATTATCGAGCACTGCTAGTTGTCGCGCCTTTTCATCTATATCAAGCTGTTCATATGCTGCGACAATATCATTTTTCAGTATGGTAATTCGTTTTTCGAGTGGCTGCATATCTTTTTATTATACCAACTATTCAGAGCACTGTTTGCTTTTCAGTACAATAGCGTATCCGCACATATAAATACATGTACACCCCCACCGTGTTAAACTGAGGTGGTATGGTGAAGATTGGCGTATTTGATTCCGGGATTGGCGGTGAATCTGTTGCGGCGCGATTGCGTCAACTTTTTCCTAAAGCAAAAATAATATCAGTCAATGACAGTGCAAATGTTCCTTATGGCAGTAAGCCACCTAGCGAGATTATTCGACTAACCGACATCGCGATACAACCTCTACTCAAAGCAAAATGTGATGCTATTGTTATTGCCTGTAACACTGCGACAACAAATGCAATTAACCACCTACGTACAATCTATCCTAAGGTTCATTTTGTTGGCATAGAACCGATGGTAAAACCTGCCGTCAAACTTACAAAAACTGGAACAATCGCTGTACTAGCAACACCCAGTACCCTCAAAAGCCATAGATACGCAGAGCTAAAACGTCAATGGGCGCCTCAGCTAACGGTCGTAGAGCCTGATTGCTCCATATGGGCGGGACTTATCGAACGAGGCGATCATCATCGAGTCGATGTTCATGTCGCCGTTCAAGAATCATTACGATGGAACGCCGATGTCATCGTTCTCGGATGCACTCACTATCATTGGATAAAAGAACGGATTCAGTCTATAGCCGGCCCCAATATATATGTTCTCGAACCTACAGATGCAATAGGCGCACGAATCGACTTTCTACTCGCACCAAAGCCCGGCTCTAATAGCCGTCGCAAACAACGAGTTATAGATCCTCTACAGCCCGAATGAATTGATCGCCCCTATCGCTGTAACTTGTAAACATATCAAAGCTCGCGCAAGCCGGGCTCAGAATGACAACATCACCAGCCTCGGCCATATCAGCAGCACGTTGCA
>JAGQNH010000132.1 GCA_020428185.1 Candidatus Saccharimonadota bacterium
ATTATCTACTATCGATGCCGCGAGCCAAGCCGTACAAGATATCGAAAACTACGTTAGTTATATCAATAATGAAATGCCAGACGATTATATGGCCCTCGCACAGATCACTCAAAATCACAATGACAGTACCTGGCTATACGAAATGTCAGAAGATGGTAGTTTCGAACCCGTTCACCAGGTATGGAACATGTCACAGTTCATGGGAAATGAAATCATCTTGCACGACAATGAAGTCTTTTTGCTTAACAAAAAACACGGGGTTGCAGTCAAGCCACTCGAAAGTATCACAATGATAAACGCGACAGAGAACCCACGCAAGTCAAGGCACCTGGAGATAAAAATCCTTAGTGCAAAGAAGCTTACTGAACAAAGAAAAAAAATTGCACGACGCGCAATCAACGCTAATGAATTATAGGGATCAATGACGCCATGCGACATATCGCCCGCTCCGTAGGGCGATATTTTTCTATAAAATGCTATCAATTTGCATTCATAAAAAGTTTATCCCGTCGTTTCTACAACAATTTTTGAGTCAAACCTGTTAATCTTGTGGACAAAATATAATTACTAGATTGACAGTACATATATTCACTGCTATATATAGATATGATATCACCACAAATACAGACAAGGAATGCGAGCATGTCTGATTTACCAGAGAAACAAGTTAAACGACTAACATCCCTCATACAAGAGGCAGAAACAAACTTGGCAGCAGCCAAGGAGCTTTTAATTAGCATTATTGGCGAAGGCGGCGTCGTTGTCACACCTAAGTCAAGTCAAGAAGATGTCACAGGCAAAGTAATCGAAGGCGTGTTTGATGGCCAAGTTATGGTTGGGCCAGACGGCAAGAACTATCCAGTGCCAGCAAACTATGCCAGCAAGTCAAAGTTGCTTGAAGGCGACGTACTCAAACTAACAATCGCCGACGACGGCAGCTTCATCTACAAGCAAATTGGCCCAATCGAACGAAAGCAAGTTATTGGTACACTCACTCAGCACGATGGTGCGTATTATGTAGAAGTGACCGGACGCGAATATCGCATCCTACTTGCAAGCGTAACATTCTTCCGACTTCACGAGGGCGACCAAGTGACAATCATCGTCCCCGAAGACAACCCAGATGCCACGTGGGCAGCAGTCGAAGCACCATTGTAAGATACGTATATACTTCAAACAAAATAGCCCCTCTCTAAGGGGTTATTTTTATACTCAATACACTCGAGTGACAGAGACGAAACAACAACATTTTTACACATTTTTCACAGTGACTGTATGCTACAGTAGTCAGTACGATCGCAGCAGCATACTACACAAGGAGGGGGCTCGTGCCTCGAATCACGGTTCATCCGTCTCAATCGACCTGGAGGGTATTTGGGTTTGAAGATTGCGGCAGTCTGACGATAATAGCAGACAAATTGATACAACATATGGATCTCGAGTTTCGAAGCCAACTTCTTACCGAACTATGCATTAGCGAGCCGTATATCGCGATGCACTTTTCAAAGCAACTTCCGGCATATTGGTGCATAAAAGTGTTTGATATTGCCGAAGCATGCATCAAAGAAATACACGGCTACGAGCAGCCTCTACTACTGCATTTGATAGAGTAGGTGCCGTCACAGATCGACCATAGGTCACTATTCATACATGAGTAGTGACCTTTTTCTTTTTACAACGATTTTGTACGTCAAAACAGAGTACAATGATAGTATCTATGCAAAAAGTGAGGGAGACAGGCG
>JAGQNH010000133.1 GCA_020428185.1 Candidatus Saccharimonadota bacterium
GGAATCGAACAGTTGCTACATCCCCAGATTGGTGCTGCCGTAGAGCATACGCAAAAATTTTGGAATAACCCATATAACCGTGTAGCGGTATCTATGGAGCCAATCATGGCGGTTATCTATGCAGATGACCCGTATGCAGCGGGAGATCGTGTGCGTCAATTTCATGAGCGTATTAATGGCAAAGATCACTTAGGTAGGAAGTTTAACGCTCTTGACCTCGAGGCGTTTTATTGGGCACATGAAACCTTCCGTCGGGGTGTGCAAAATCTAGTCGAGCAGTATTCGCAAGAGACATTTGCAGATGAACAGAGACGACAACTGCAACATGAGTCTGCGACGTGGTTTAGTTACTATGGTATGCCGATGAATATGGTCCCAGAATCGCATGAAGCGAATGTCGAATATCGACGCTTTATGGTGGAAAATGTACTCGAGATGAATCCGTCTGCCGAGCGCGCTATAGACTTGGCGATTAATCGCCAGCCGCCACGACCAGAATCCGTCCCAAGAGCTGTGTGGCCTCTTGCAAAATTAGCATTGGTACCTGTCACGGAGATGATGAGTTTGATCACTATCGGTGAATTACCTGAAGATATTCGGCAGAAGTTCGGAATTCCGTTTTCAAAAGATGATCAAAAGCATCTCGATGATATACGAAATGTTATCAAGACATTTGAAGGTCCAGTCCCGGACCCACTGCAGTATTTGCCCGTATATGATGCAATTCGACGTGATCGAATCGATCAGCGCGAGACGTTTGTTGATACAGTGACATATACTGGACTAACACTCGGCAAGGAAGTGGCGCGACGTACGATCGTACCTTTTGTAAAAGGCGCTCAGCAATCAGCCAAAACCATACGTTCGATATTGAAGTAGTAAGAAAATAAAAAACACCCACGAATGGGTGTGAGATTGACATGACCAAACAGTGTTGAGTGGTGGCCGCGCGTGCGCGGCCACCACTCTTGTTCAGCCTTTTCGTCTGAACTTTGGGGTGACACGCCAGAGCGCTGCTGCTGCACCGATTAGTGTAAACACGGCAAGGAGCAAATACATCAGGCTCGTAGCACTCATATCGTAGAACGTGCCGAAGTAGGCAACACCGGAAATTCCAGTTGCGGCTGAAGGCCCGTAGATATTCACGCTATCCCTTCCCTAACTACCAGCTCTTGCTAGTACGAAATATCGATGTAACAACCGCTTTTGTGTGTACGGTTTGCAAAAATAAATCGTACGGCATCTCAATGATGAGAAGCGCAGCGAGTAATCTTTGCTTTGCGCCTCGTGCGGCAACGGTGACAGTACGTTCGAGCATGTACACTATTGTCACGAGCGTCCATATAAGATGGATGTGCACGTTTCCTGTCGTAATCGCGTACGTTAGGGTTACTAGGTACGTGATTGTGGCTAGGATTCCCAGCGCCCCCCAGAACTGTAAAAACCAGTACTTAAGGGTGTAGCGAGTAAATCCATAGTGCCAGTTGTTTTCGATGGCACCGCGTTTCCAGCGATATCGTTGACGCCACAGGTCTCCCCATGTCGACATCACTTCGGTCGTCAGTCCGCAGCTCCGAGGAGCTATAATCTTGTAACCGAGATGCAACAAGGCAAATGTGAGCTCATTGTCTTCGGTGAGTGCCTTTGTGTCATACACGTCGGGCTCGCCGGAGTCTGAACCAGGTATTTTGCCTGTTCGACGCCCTTCTATAACGTCTTTTAGGCACTTGACCGTAAACACGGTGGCTGTACCAGTGAGCACAAGTGTCTTGCCGTTTTTGCGTTCGACATCACGGGCATATCGAGCGTATTCGTTACGCTGTAGCATGCCAATAAAGCCACCGCCGGGTTTACCGAGGAATACGCCTCCAACAGCGTGATGACCTTTGGCAATGTATCCGAGCGCATTTTCCAGAAAGTCCGGATACAGCGCAGAATCGGCGTCCATTACCATGACAAGGTCGTCATTGGGTAGTGCAGGGAGGTTTATGCGGAGCCACTGATTGAGAGCACCAGCCTTTTTGTCCGTGTTGTCAACGGTTTCAAAGACATCGGCGCCCAACTCAGTAGCAAGCTCAACAGTATCGTCGTTGCAGTTGTCTGCAATAACGACAATGCGATCCGGACGATTTGTCTGGGCAGCAAGGCTTTCCAGTGTTTCAGTAATCTGAGCCGAACCATCCGCGATGGTTCCCTCATTGTGCGAAGGAATCAGCACGGTGAGCATAGATACTCCTTTATTGGATTGGTTTTGGTTTGGTCATGTCAAAGAGCGAAACGGTAAAATACTACTGTTCCGACTGCAAATTTTACACTAAAAGTGCAAAAAAGTCAATATTCTTGAGCGTTTTGAAGGCAAAAATCGAGTAATATATAAGAAAATGCCCCCTACTCCACAAATACATTGTGTTTCGGGGGCATAGTACTGCTATCGGATTCCGGTAAACTGAGCAACGACGATGAAGTTATGCGTCGATTTGCTACAGTCTGCATTGAGCAAGCACGTAACAAGGACAAGCCTGCCAGCTGTCGATACCTCTGAGCTTCCCCAGATTGTATCCATATACGGCAGTTCGTCTTTTGTTGGTTGGTAGGTAGCAGTTACCTTGTATACCAGCCATTTGTCGCCACTTTTTTCAGTCTTAATCCAAACTTCGCGATCAACAAGGCTGGCGCCTTGCTCGTTGAGCCGGTTGAAAACCGTGTCGACTCTGCAAGACGAATGTCCGGCCAAAACCGAAAGACTTGGAGACGACGTGCTGGGCAACGCAAAATCCATGCATTCGTAAACTCTGCCAATACCCACTCCATCGAGCGGTGGTTCAATCTGTGGCCTGCATGAATCAAGTCCGAAAACCTCGTTGTTGATGACCAGATGCGGATCGAGTGCAGGAACGAACAGTTGCGTCACACGTGATGGATCAATAGAGACTGGCTCTTCGATTTTTTGAGGCGTAGACACAGCGGGTGTGTCGCTCAATGGCCGAAGATCATTCTGCGCTTTGTCAACGAATGCGACTACCAACGAAACAATCGCCACGAGTAATATAATGATGGCAAAAAAAGGCCAGCGTCGTGGGTGATATTTTGAGTGCCTTGCCACCACGGTCTCCTGTCTTAGTGACTATCCGATAAGAAAAAGTACGTGACTAACGGTATGTGAACACGTCAGACAAAATATATTCTATAATAGAAAAAGATTATTGTCAATTATCGCTACTATACAAATTTGACAAAATGTAAATTCAGTGTATTATATATTCAGTGATTTTGGCGCTTCGAGCGCGATATGTCAGCGTACATTGATAACTATTCCGATAGGTGGAGCAACCGTGAAAACAATACAGGCTATAGTAGCAACAGTATGTATAACGGTAATTATTGCGGCGTGCACCGTAGTATATTCTCCGTTAAAAATAATTGCGCTGACGTTTGACGACGGTCCGACCCTTGGTTATACGGGTAAGGTGCTGAACATCCTGAAGGAAAAAGGAGTAAAGGCTACTTTTTTTGTTCTTGGGAAAAATGCCGTAAAATACCCGAACCTGGTGCGTCGAGAAGCAGACGAAGGCCACGTGATTGGTAATCACAGCTATTCGCATAGATCGTTTGCCGAAGAAACCGATCAGCAGGTGTTTAAAGAGATTCTTGGAACCCAGCAAATCGTTCAGCAGCTTACTGGCCATAGTCCACTATTTGTGCGTAATCCGCATGGTATTGAATCCGCAGGAGCAAAGAAAGCAATCAGAGCACTTGGGCTTACAGGAACCGTTGGTTGGCATTGGGGCAAA
>JAGQNH010000134.1 GCA_020428185.1 Candidatus Saccharimonadota bacterium
CCTTGAGTGCGTCAGCGTGGCTAATATCTGGAACAACGTACACTTCGTTACCGAGCAACTTAGCTCGTTCGTATGTGTTTTGTACCATTGATTTTTCATTAGTAAGCGAAAGGAGCTGTTTGGGGTTGTTTGATGTGGAGAGGGGCCATAATCGGGTACCAGACCCTCCAGCAATAATTACAGTAATCATACCGATTATTATACTTGGCATTGCGCCAACAGCCAAAAAATTAGACACTCAATGTCACAACAAGAGGCAAATGATCCGAGATATCCACATCAGGACAGCTCTTCTCAATTACAGATATATTAGAGCTAATAAACATCATGTCTACCACGGCAGTTGCGTAGCCTGGATTGTCTTTGCGGCGCATGTTAAATGTTGTTGCGAGCTCATCCTTATCAAAAACACTCCATAGGTGCTGATCTATGTCTACTATCGCTTGATTGTAGGGGGTAGCATTAGTATCTCCAGCCAATATCACCTTTTCCAAGCCGTCAACCTGTTCAATTATAGTTTGCGCCATGCGCTTGCGCTTATCGCTATACCTTGCCCCGTCCATATCCCAGACGCCGTGAATATTGAATAAATCTATGTCACCCGCCGGAGTATGCGCCACAACATGCTCCAGATTTCGCGGGCAACTTCCAAAATAATCAGGCTTATCTCTATATTCTTCGCTATACTCACCATCAAAAAACACGGTGTCCTTCGGCAGTAGTGGATACTTAGAGAATACCCCACTGCCTCTTTGAGCCTTGCCGGCCGTCCTATCAAAATCCCGATACGCAGGTGCAAAATGCGTATATTCGTAACCAGTCATATCAGGCATCACTTGCATGGTGCGATATTGTCGATATATCGATAAGTCTTCGCTACAATATGCCTCCTGCACTAATACGATGTCTGCAACTTGTTCTTTCAAAAACGAAACGATTTCATCAAACATCTCGCCGCCGTGAAGTAGATTCAGACTAATAATCTTCAATTCCATCTCTACGATCATAGCATGGGGGTAATTTGAAGTTCACAAATGCTATACTTAAATCATGAATAATCCTACAGAAATTACCGTTCTTGGCGCAGGCTATGTCGGCCTCACTTCAGCAGTATTGTTTGCACATGCAGGCTACAAAGTACATCTCGTCGAGCCAAACCCCAAGCGGCTCGAAGTTATCAAGTCTGGCAAATCGTTTTTTTACGAATACGGTATCGATACACTGATCAAGACAGTTATCGACAACGGCACGCTTCTCCCGACCGACAGCTACGAAGATAGCGTCCCTGGCAGTAGTGTCGTATTCTCGTGCGTCGGCACACCAGATAACCCCGACGGCAGCTCCAACCTCAGCTATGTATTTGCCTCTGCGGCCGAAACCGCAAAATATGCCAAGCCAGGTACAGTGTACGTGCAAAAAAGCACCGTTCCTGTGGGTACCGGAGCTCAGGTCATCAAACAATTCACCGAGTCTGGTGTGCAAATCGACTATGTGTCCAACCCAGAGTT
>JAGQNH010000135.1 GCA_020428185.1 Candidatus Saccharimonadota bacterium
CGTCTGCAATTTGGGCAGCGTACATACAATGATATGTCGCGATTTATTGCAGATATGGGCGATCAGATTGCAGCGATTGAACAACCAGTATTTGGTATAGATAATCAAGAGTATGATTTTGTTAGCGACGAACTTCCATTTGACGTTGGGGATAGAGTGCGCGCAGCTGCATTTGGAGAAGGTGAAGTGATTGATGTTGATGGCCTGGCTGTGACGATTCGCTTCGACAAAGGCGGCACGAAGAAACTGAATGCGGAATACGCACGACTTGAGAAGTTGTGATGAGCCGACGATTTTATTTACTACTTGGGTTGCTCATCGCTCCTTTTTCTACTATAACGTTTCGAATAGCGAATCAACACATGAAACGTCCTCGTGTGAGAGTGGTAGTGACGAACGAAAATGATGAGGTTTTACTCTTGAAAGATGTGATCGGCAATAGGCAGTGGACCCTGCCAGGAGGTGGTATTAATAGAAATGAGGAATATGTCGATGCGGCACGTCGCGAGTTAATGGAAGAGTCCGGTATAGATGTCCCTACGACGAAATTGAAGCATGTCGATGTGATAAGTATGGCAGAGACTGGACTTGCTTTTGATGCGATTATATTTAGCGTCAAGGTGCAGAGAAATGATTTGCCGAAAGAGCTATACAATCCCTTTGAGATCGCAGAAATCGCATGGCATTCTAGTGATGCTTTGCCGGAAAAAACTGCCAAGTTGGTCCATGGCGCGCTTCGGCGGACACGTTAGTAACACATTGCCCAAAGTGCCTAACAAGAGTACAATAAATAGAGCCCGATAGGGGGGTATTATAATGAATATACACGTACTCACTCTCAAGCACCGACTCTTTATTGCAGGGGTTTGTTTCTCACTTGTGGTCGGTCTTTTTGCTGGACAGGTAAATGCTGCAACTACAGATGCCGCTCAGGCCGGGCGATTGGTTACCTTTCATGATCGTGGTGAAACAAAAGTTATTTTGACATATGCACAGAACGTGAGGGATGCATTGGCTGATGCATCTATTTCTGTTGTTGATCAGGATACGATTGAGCCAGGTATCGACGAGCAACTCATTGCAACAAATTACACGGTAAATATATATAGAGCACGACCAGTGATTGTTGTTGACGGAGCGGTTCGAGCAAAAGTCATGACAGCTGCTCAGACTGCAGACGCTATTGCTGATTCGGTTGGGATTATTTTGCATGATGAAGACAGGGCAAATTTGGCGCAAAGTAGTGATATTGTAGCCGATGGTGCCGGAGATGTGCTGACTATCGACAGGGCAACAGAATTTAATTTGACATTGTATGGGAAGAAAATCACAGCCTATAGTCACGAGTCAACAGTGGGTGCGATGCTCAAACAAAAAGGCATTGAGCTTGGGCCATCGGATGATTTATCAGTTCCGTTTGAGACCCCTCTGGTGAACGGGCTTGACGTTGCGCTATGGCGTAACGGCATCCAGACCGTTACGGTAGAGGAAGCGGTTTCGTATCCTGTGCGTAAGGTACAAGACTTCGATCATCCACTTGGATACCATCAGATTCAGACAGCTGGAGTAGACGGCCAGCGTAGTGTTACTTACGAAATAAATATGCGAGATGGCAAAGAGATTGGGCGCAAGGAGATCCAGAGTGTTGTGCTGCAAAAGCCAAAAGAGCAAGTTGAGATTGTTGGTGCCGCACCTCCTCCAGGGTCGCATCAGGATTGGATGGCTGCAGCGGGTATTGCTGCAAGTGACTTTGGCTACGTGAGTTATATTGTTGACCACGAAAACCGCAGCTGGGACCCTTGTAAGATTCAGGGGGGTGCAGTCGATTGCACATATGACGGCAGTGGTTTTGTGGGGTATGGATTAGTGCAGGCGACGCCGGGAAATAAAATGTCGAGCGCAGGGAGTGACTGGCAGACGAATCCGATTGCTCAACTCAAATGGGCGTCACACTATGCTGTCTGTAGATATGGAAGCTGGAAGAATGCGTACTTGTATTGGCTCGATCATCATAATTGGTAGACCTATCCTGTATTATAGAAAGATATGACTGGACCAAAGAAATCTCTCGGACAGCACTGGCTGACAGATCGCGATGTACTTGCGGGTATTGCTGATAGTGCGGAAATTGGCCCAGATGATACGGTGCTTGAGATTGGACCCGGGCTCGGAACGCTGACATCGGAGCTGTTGCGACGGGCGAAAACAGTTATCGCTGTAGAGTTCGACCCAGATCTAGCACGCAAATTACCGGCACAATTTCCAGGCAAGAATCTCGAAGTAATCAATCAAGATATTCTTACATTTGATCTCAATCAGCTGCCTGAGGGGTATAAGGTTGTGGCAAACGTCCCGTATTATATTACGAGTAAGATTGTGCAACTTCTCATGACAGCGGCCAATAAGCCCGCTACTACAGTATTATTGGTGCAAAAAGAAGTAGCCGAACGAATTGCTGCCGAGTCAGGGGATATGAGTATTCTGGCAATTAGCGCTCAGGTATACGCGGAGGCATCACTTGGCGATATTGTTCCGGCGTCGTTTTTCACGCCACCACCGAAGGTGGATAGCCAGGTTGTGGTTCTTTCGATGCGCCCAACTCCTTTAGTGTGGCCAGACCAAGAAAAATTGTTTTTCCAAATTGTAAAAGCTGGGTTTAGTGCAAAAAGAAAGAAGCTACGCAGT
>JAGQNH010000136.1 GCA_020428185.1 Candidatus Saccharimonadota bacterium
GATTGCAACTTCTCATATAGAAGTAGTATCTTCCGCTCAACAGAATCAGGGCACTACGCCATCCTGAGCGTCACACTGCAATTCCAAAAGACCCCCCTGCAACCGCCTTTTTATGATAGTCTCCAAAAAAGATTCGACCAAAACAACATCACCAACTTCACACCACAGATTATCCGAGAAAATGTACTGGCTATTCGTGCCGATAAACTGCCGAATCCATCTACAACACCAAACGCAGGGTCCTTCTTCAAAAATCCAATTATCGAGGCATGGAAAGTCGATGATATCCGCAGCAACGGCTATTCAGATCTACCGACATACCCTGTCGATGAAACATATATGAAAATACCAGCTGGGTGGCTCATCGAGCAATGTGATCTCAAAGGTGAAATACTGCATGGCATAAGAATACACGACAAAAATGCCGTCGTTCTCATAAACCAATCGGCCACTGGGTACGAAGACCTAAAAAATGCTAAAGATCAAATAATATCCGCAGTAAGCGAAAAATTCCAAATAATCCTAGAGCAAGAACCTCTGGAGCTTGTTCCCCCAACACAAATTCCCACACTATAAAAAACTACAAAAACCCTTGCATCACGCTTTTGCTTATAGTACACTTGCCGTATAGGAACATAATTATTAATAAGGGGCATCAATTAATATGAAACTACCAACTATTAAAAACAGGCAGACCGAGAGCGGCTTTACAATCGTAGAGCTTTTGATCGTTATCGTTGTCATCGGTATCTTGGCGGCAATCGTTATTGTTGCCTACAACGGCGTAACACAGCGCGCAACAGTAGCTGGTTACCAAACTGACGCGAACAGTATCGTTAAAGTTGCTGAAGCAGTAAACGCCGATACAGCTACCGGTTTTCCAACAACCGTAGCAGGCTTTGCTCCTGCAGGCTTCACGACCGCGAAATTGCCAACAGGCGTTGCTCTCGCAGCACCACTATCAAGTGTTACTGCAGATCCAACAACTCAAGCTGCTGCTGGTCCAACCGTTGCCGGTGGAACTAAAACATACGTCTGGAAGACGTGTGGCGCCAATACTGGACTCGAAGTCTACTACTACGATATCTCTGCATCGCAAGTTAAAACAGTCACTGCAGGTACTGGTTGCTAACCAACAGACCTTTCAAAATAATACCGCTTCACTAAGCGGTATTATTTTTTTATGTTTACATAAATATCTATTTATATAATTTCGTGCACATCATTAGGCAACGGAAACTGGTTTGCAAATTGCACAACTTCGCTTCGTAGCCTCTCGAGCTCAGATTCATCACCAATAGCATCAATTGCTTGCTTTATCCAATCGGCGAGTAGCGACATGTGTTTTTCGCGGAGACCTCGAGTCGTTACAGCGGGCGTCCCTAGTCGGATACCACTTGGTCGAAATGGTGGCAGTGTATCATCTGCGATGGCATTCTTATTGAGCGTCAATCCAATCTTATCCAGTGCCTCTTCAACAACCTTGCCGTCAAGGCCGAACGATTTCTGCACGTCAACTAGCAGCAAATGATTGCTCGTACCGCCCGTTATAAGCTCGAAACCCCGATTTTTTAACTCATCTGCCAATACAGCTGCGTTGTTTACAATCTGCTGGGCGTAATCCTTAAATTCTGGGCGCAAAGCCTCACCGAAAGCAACCGCCTTAGCTGCAATGACATGCATATGCGGACCCCCTTGAAGGCCAGGAAATACTGTACGATCAATTAACGTCGGAATATTTTCTATCGTTTTTTCAGGTGCCTTTAACGGATTACCCGCTACACCTTTACTGAGAATCAAGCCGCCACGCGGACCACGAAGGGTCTTGTG
>JAGQNH010000137.1 GCA_020428185.1 Candidatus Saccharimonadota bacterium
ATTACGAATTATCGTTCTCCTGCCGCCTGTATTACTACAAGGGCTCTACCTTACTCTGTCTTTCTTCACGCCATCTCGCATGTGGACGGTGGAACGGGGCACGTGTCGACCAATTTCATATTAGTTACTATTTGAAGTTTGTTGACGCACCCGTGCGACATTTGTCGGTAGGCCCATTTACGACTTACAACCATACTCGCTCATACGTAGATAACCCACTGATTACCCTAGTACGTTCGGTTATAAGAGCATAAATGTGCTACAACTAGTTTACGCTTTGTTGCATTTTGTGTCAATAAATGTGCTTATATATTCCGGTTACGGCAACAGACACTTTTCGTGACAATGTAATGCAATATTTTGCTGATGTCCAGCATCCGTCTTTGAGAAATACGTCACATCATCATCGCCACTCAAGAAGAATAAATAGTCGTTCTTGGCCGGGTTCGCCACGGCTAGCAATGCACTTGCGCCAGGTGTTGCTATTGGTCCTGGAGGAAGGCCTGCGAATTTTCGAGTATTATACGGCGAATCGAGACTTGGACTAGGGTCAACGCCTAATTTTTTGGCAGCGTATTGATATGTCACATCAGAACCAAGATTCATGCCTTGCTTGATACGATTCAAGAACACGCGTGCGACTGCCGGCATGTCCTCTGCGGCAACCTCTCTCTGAACAATTGACGCCAATATTATGCCTTGATACAGTGTCAGGCCCCGCTTTTTGTACAATGCGACGAGATCATTTTTGTCGACGAAATTCTCGAATTGGTCAAAGAAACGCTCAAGAATAGATTCCACACTTGCTGAAAAATCAAACTCTATCGTCTCTCCGTACAGATATCCTTCCAAATCACTCGATAACGGCTTCGTAGCAAACAGTGGTCTATCATACATTTTTGCAAACGCAGCATCTATTTCCTGTGCATCATATCCAAGTCCAAGGAGCGTCTTCTTCGCCTCGGCAACTGTACCGCCCGGATAAAATGTTATTGAGAATGTATCAGCTTTTCCTGCCATAAGGTGCTCCACAATCGCCTGAGTTGATAGGCTCGGCTGCAAACTGTACACTCCAGCTTGCAATTTGTTCGCATTGCCAGATAACTTCATATAGATATAAAACGCAAAATGATTTTTGATCACTCCGAGATTCTCGAGCTCAGTGCCAATCGACGTCGTACTCGCACCTTGTTCAATCGTCACTTTGACACGCTTTGTCGTATCGTCAGAAGCAGGCGACAGCTCATTCTGAAGCCACACCGCTCCTGCAATAGCACTAATGCCGGCAGCAACAACAAGAATTCCAGCAATCGACAATAGCCATTTGCGCAAACGATGCTTACGAGACCTATGAGGTAACGATAACGACTGCTCGACGGGGGCTGGAATCTTTTTTTCTACAGGCTTTACGATTGGGCGACTGGCCTGAACTACATTTTGCGATTGCCCTACATATCCCGATCGAGACCCTAATGGCCTCTTTGGTGCAGGAGTCATAATCGTTTGTCGCACGACCGGTTTTGCTTCCTGTCGGACTCTCGGCGTAGACTGTGTTTCAACTGGCGTTTTTTTGATTTGCGGCCTGCGCTGCATGCCGTCTATCGAACGTCTACTGCCCGGCTGCACGTTGTATCTCCAGATAATCTTGCAATATGATCGATGCAGAAAGCGAATCAATATCTTCCTTGGCATATGGCTTGCCGCTTGCAATCAGTAAATCCTCTGCGGCAATACTAGTCACAGATTCATCTTGATATGCAATCTCGATGATACCATCGAGCCTATCGCCAAATGCCTGACTCACGGCAGTCTGTTTGGTTGGGTCACCTGATTGATTACGTGGATAG
>JAGQNH010000138.1 GCA_020428185.1 Candidatus Saccharimonadota bacterium
TTGCAGCGTCTATCGAAGATCTTACCCAGCCTTCATTTGCAGGACGCATCAATATCTGTATTGCAACACCATCGTCACGAGATGCTGCTGATAACGCGTTCAGAAGCGCCCTAGCGGCATCTCTTTTTGTTTCCTGATATGTCGCTATTGGATAGACAAATTTCTTCTTTAAAGTAAACTCACCACCAATCACACCACTCATCTTGCCAGCTTCACTAAAAATGTTATGTTCTGAAACCTCTTCAAGCCGTGCTGACGGATACGCTGCAGCAATAGCCTGCTTTATTACATCGACTAGGACAATTGGTACGACGGTATAATAATGAACAAGACCACCCTTCGCTACAATTTCAAATGAAATATGCCTCTGTCCATATATTCGATTCTTAAATCCCTTTGTAGCCGTACTTGCGATGATGTTATACATTACCTGAGCTTCCGACAATACCTCTTCAGTCAGATCCCGTTCGTCCCTCTGCCCCCTATCGATATCTTCACTCGAAGGAGGTAAATGTATAAACATCGGCACCATCTTAAGTCCGCGTTCATAATTTTTGGCGTCACGAAGAGACTTCTTGTACTGACTAAACATTAGTAATGTCAGAGCCGTACCGACAAATAGTATTACAAATGCTGCAATGAATGCGCTCGCCATATACCTATTTTAGCGCAAGCGGTTAATTTGAGGTACCTAATTCTTTGCCATATCGCTTGCGCAGATAGTCAATTTGTAATTTATTTATTTCTTTTTCCCTTCGAAAGGGGTCGTTTTGCGTTTCAGCAATTATACTTTTTGCCTTATCCACCCACTCTTTTTCAATCAAATCATCGTCATTTGCAATTGTAGGACCGACCGTACTGTCATTCTGTGCAGCTACACTTGGCGTAGATGGCAACGGAACAGCTTGCGGAGGTAATGGAACGGCAACGGGCGGAGGTAGGGTCTGTCGCTCGGCAGGATGAACTGATTGCTCGTTTTCATGCAGGCCCTCGCCAGCACTCTCAGGACTTGATGCATACTCTGCACCATCCTGACCAGTCGGTCGGCCCTCTGGCGTCGCTTGCGGTGCTGGAAACTCTGGATTCATATCTGATAATTATAATACCATAACCGAATTTTTATACGTACTTTATGTCGTTCGCTTCGTAACATATAGACAACCCAAAAGAACCAGTAGTGTTACAAGCAGATATTCCCTAAAGCCAACAGTGCCGATCGACTGCAAACTGACAAGAATTACAACCCCCAAAGAAAACACGGAAGAATAATAGTACGTTTTCACCAAAGTAAGTCCAGCGACACGACGAGATATATCGCTACCTTCCCCCAATTTCCTCACGAGCATCAAGACAAACCAAATGAAAAAAGTAATCAAGGAGAGCAAAACTACATAACCTAAAATAAATACAGCAAATATTCCAGATGCACCTGCCTCACTCGGAGTAATCGAATTTACAATATACAAAAGAAGCCCCGCAGCGGCGAGACCTGTTAATATAAGTATTTTACTAAACATAAGTATGACTAGTATATCATTTTCATGGGTCACAGTGACAGAC
>JAGQNH010000139.1 GCA_020428185.1 Candidatus Saccharimonadota bacterium
CCACCACCACTTACTCCTAAGGGTGTTGAGCAAGGTCCGCCTGCTATACGACCACTTCCTGTCGATCAATTTGAGCCGACACCAAGTCCGGTTAAGCAGAGTTCGACTGCTACAAGTCCAAATGGCGTCACAAGAACCGAGACAGTTTTGAGTCCAGTTGAGGCTCCTAATGCAAATCGTGTCGAAGGTACGAAGTCTACGCAATTGCACACAAGTGGCCCGAGTGATCCAAAGTCATCTACAAGGTTGCATGGCCCTGCTCCAAGAAAACCAAAATAATCGAAAAGTAGAGTAAGAAATGAATTACATAACTAGAAGTATCACACAGAAACATTTTGTCCGTTTATCTATCCTTGTTTTGGTGATATTTCTGTCGATATTTTCGGTTTCTGTATCTGTATTTGCGTATGGTCCAGAGCGCGCAACATTTACTCAGGCTAGCCCTGCGTCATATGTAACATTCAATTCGATTACAGACAATCCCACCTATGGAGATGAGAGAAATTTCTTCCGTGTAAGGAATCTTACGGATAATAAAACATTCGAACAAGATGTTACGCTTGTCCCAGGCAAAGAGTACGAGGCATTGGTGTTTTATCACAACAATGCATCTAGTAGTCTAAACGGAAGTGGTGTGGGCATAGCTCACGATGCATTCGCTCGAGTCGAGCTTCCAGCGGTTGTGCCTGCGAATTCTAGTGATGTTCGCGCCGAGGCTTTTGTTGGAGCAAGTGACGCAAATCCAAAGGTAGTGTTTGATTATTTTGCACTGCAAAATCAGACGGGTACTGCTATATCATTACGATATGTACCGGGTTCTGCTGTTATTCACAATGAAGGCACGACTAATGGAACAAAATTAGCAGGTACAGCTTTGTTTGGTACAAGTGGTGTGCCTCTTGGATTTGATAGCCTCAATGGTGTATTGCCTGGTTGTGATGAGTATTCTGGCTGGATAACATTTACGTTTAAGGCAGTTCAGCCAAACTTTACTTTCCAGAAGGAGGTTCGTAAAGATGGAACTAGTGGTTGGTATGAGAAAGTATCGGTTAGCAATGGCTCTGTTGTTCAATATCTATTGAGCTATAGCAATACTGGAACGATCAATCAGCTTGATGTGAAGCTCAAGGATTTATTGCCAGAAGGTTTGACATATATACCGGGTCAAACGGTCGTATATGATGATGAGAATCCTGATGGTGCGACTGTCGGCGACGGCATCGGTAGCGGAGGGATCAATATTGGTGATTATGCCCCTGGAGGCGGTGCATATCTGTCGTTTAAGGCACGTGTTGACGCTGAGCCATGTTCCGTGTTGAAGAATACAGCATCTGTTGAGACTGACAACGGTAACAAAGAAGACAGCGCTACAGTAACAGTTACTGGCACGTGTGCTGCACTGCCGACGACAGGGCCTGTCGAGGTAGTTGCTGGATTGATTGGTGTCGCAGCAATGACGCTTGGCGTCGTATATTATCTTCGAAGTCGTCGTGATCTAGAGAATGCTATCCATGACGCGCATGTGCGTACGACATCAACAACGTCACTTATTGATATAGACAAAGAAATTAAGTCATAAGAATACAACGTACTATAAAACACCTCTGAAATAGAGGTGTTTTATAGATATGAAATTATTTTTCTTTTGTTAGGTAGTCAATCTCTTTGACAATCTCTAATAGTGCCTCTGCACGTCGTGATTCATCTGAGATTGCTTTTGCTGCTTCGTGAGCGGGTTCGATAAGACTTGAATCGTCCGTACTTCTAATGAGTAGGAGTAATGTGTCAAACTTGTCTTCTGGCGAAATGTTTAATTTATCGACAAGAGGCCGTAATTCGACGAGCACGTCCTTCTTAATGAGAGCGAGGGGTCCTGTTTCTTCTGCTGACGGAGTGCTGTCAGATTTTTCAACTGAATTTGTATCACTGTTCGTGTCGTCTGATGAAGAATTGTCGACTGATGGCGTACTAGGTTCTGTTTCTGTCTTTGTCTTTGTTTCTGTTTCTGCCTCTGGTGAAGGAGATTCGCTAGGTGTCGTATCGACTGCATCGACAACTGGAGCAGGAACTTCTACCTCTGGGGCAACAGGTGATACGGCATTTGCATCAGAAGGAATGACCGGTTCGGGAAGGTCTGCAGGTGTTACTGGAATCGGATCAAATGGATTCACCGGTCCTTGAGCAGGGGTGTCTATAGGTGATGGTGTCATGGTGTCAGGTGCGGTTGGAGAGACAATTCCGTATGGGCTGAGGTTTGGTGCGGTATTGTCGCCGATAAGAGCTTCGTTGTTTGGTGGAATTGGCGCAGGTGTTGGAGGTGTTGCGGTAGGGTCTGATGGTGACACTTGATTCATGTTCAATGGATCAGGAAAAAGTGGCGGGAATGGAGAATTGTCCGTACCTGGTGCTGCTTGATTCGGGTCGCTAGGATTTGGCGATGAACCATCAGTCACAACGGCACCATCTGCGTTTGCAGAATCTGTGACGTTATTGAGCGCCTTTATTAGCTCTTGTTCATCTGATCCTAAAGTCATACCCACCTCAATAATATGCTTACGGTTTATTACTAAAGAGTGTATCATATAAGTATCGAACCTCGCAACAGGAGAAATGAATATATGTTGGATGATGTAAATGTAATAAAGCAACGTGACTCAAA
>JAGQNH010000140.1 GCA_020428185.1 Candidatus Saccharimonadota bacterium
ATGTACACACAGTAGGGTGACTGGTGCCTGCCTGGTAACTCTCCCTCTCTTTATAGAGGGAGATTACCAAGTAGCCAGAGAACCCCCACCTGTGTTCTCTTTATTCCTATATCCAGGGAAATTTACCCATACCTGCACACGCTTTTGTAAATAAAACTGCGAGTCGCTCTAGTACCACGTTAGTCGCTGGGAGAATTTTATTGTGCTGCCAAGGTATGCCAGACAAACACATATTGTCAGCTACCTCTTAGATAAAAATGAAGTCCTAGTTTTCAAAGGACCATATGAAAAAAGAAAACCCGATAGGAACGGGCTTTCAACTCTTTATTATTTAACTCTTTTGTTTATGCAGAATAGCACAGTCCCAGAAGGTGGCGCTCCACTTTCGGACAAAGAAATTATTAGTCATGCAGTACAAACACTTGCCGGCGGTAGGAATCAGTGGGTGTTGTGGCAGTATGTAGAACGTGAAGATAGTGATAAGCCAACCAAGGTGCCAATCACTAAAGGTAACAAGTGGGCAGACTCTTCAGACCCTGATACATGGTTGCCGTACGATGTAGTAAAGGATGCGTATTATGAATATGACGATTATGAAGGTATCGGTATCATGTTTGACGGTAGCTTCGTTGGCATTGACCTTGATGACTGTCTTGAGGATGGAGTCATTACGGACCCACTAGTAGAAGAATTTGTAGATGTAGCAGATACCTATACAGAAATCTCACCGAGTGGCACAGGGTTACACTTGTACTTCAAACTCACAAGGCCACTACGACCAAAAAGTAATCGACATGGAAAATACGAGGTGTATACAACAGTGCGATACTTCACCTTTACGGAAAATCTATACAACCAAAACACAGTACGCACTACGACACCTGAAGAAGTTGAATCATTGCTCGGTATTCTAGGGTATCCATGGAATCCAGTATTGGAAGCAGTAAGTCAAACACTCGCAGGAAGCACTAACAATCTTGACCTTGAAATCGTGAAGCAGAAAATGTTTGCTTCAAAGCACGGTGGTGAGATTGAAGTACTTTATAACGGTGACACTTCTGCCTATGGTGGCGACACTTCACGGGCGGATATGGCGTTGTGTAAGCACTTAGCGTATTGGACGAATGGTAACCGTGAAGCCGTGAAGACACTCTGGCTCGCTTCAGGATTGGCACAGCGAGATAAAACACAGCTTCGTGATGATTATGTAGTACGGACACTAGACTATGCGTTATCAGGTACAGACAGTGATACTGGAATGGCTGAACTTGAGGCTGCTCCAGTAGACAGCACAAACGGCAGCACAGATGCACTGAGTTTACGGCAACGTTTTGCAGCGTCCGAGATTGACCTTGAGGACCTACTGAACATGGATATTGAAGTTGAGTGGGATGTTGAGCAGCTTATTACAGCTGGCTCTCTAAACATGATTGCTTCACCACCTCATCAAGGCAAGACATTCATGGCGCTACATATTTCCGTTTGCATGGCTTATGGGCTACCTGTCTTTGGGAAGTTCAAGGTGGCAAAAAATAAGAACGTCATGATTATTAACGAAGAAGACATCTTGGCGGAATTAAAGGGTCGGTTGGAAGAAATGGTCCCTGAAGAACGAGTACGCAATCGTATCAAGTTGTATGAAAGCACTGGCGATAAAGTGTCAGATGAGTGGGCTGATGCAGTAATTGAACGGGCCAAAATTAACAATACAGGACTCATCATTCTTGATAGCTTTGGTTCACTGAGTCTGGCAAATGAAAATGATTCACAGGCAGTCTACGAAGTAATGGATTGTTTTCGCCGTTTTGTACGTGAGGGTATTACAGTTATCTTCATCCACCACGACCGTAAAAGCTCAACGCAAGGTAATGATGCAGGACCGCAAATTGACCGAGCACGTGGTTCTAGTGCTATTGGTGCGGTGGTGCATGGCTATCTTAGTATCAAGGAATTGAGTAATGAGCAGTTCGTTGTATCGCAATTAAAGTTAAAGGCAAAAGAGCAAAAAATGAAGCCTTTTGTGGTACAGAAGAATCGTAAGGTGTGTTCTGATGCAAGCTTTGTTCATGAGTTTAAGTATCTGGGTGAATATAACTCTGATGCTACTGCCGCCGAGGGAATCGAGGACCGTATTGCAGAATTGTGTCAGGAACAGGGCGCAGGCTTTTTGTTTACCCGAAAGACGTTGGTTGACCACAAATTAGCATCGGGCACAGATGATAAAACGTTACGGAACTCGCTGAAGTGGATGGAAGATAAAGCGTTGTTGGGTTCGTGTAAGTACAATGAGCTACCAGAAGAAAAACGTGCATTAGTGGTGACTGAAGTGAAAAAGGCAAATACAGTGGTGTATTGGGCAACAGATGAGCTACTTAGTGCTGATGGAGAGAAGGAAGTTGTAGATGAGTCAGAAATTGTTTTCTAGCTAGTATTACAGGGCAATTTTGGTACTATTTTGGTATGCCAATACCTGCACTTAACAAGCAAGCATTAAACTCACTCACAGAGCTGTATCTTTGTTTCCTTCACTTAGTGGAATACAGGCAGCAGGTTAAAAGAACAGAGCAAAAACTTGATGTGTTCTATATGCGAGGGCTAGATGGGGTTGCTGGCCTGAAGCCAACTATCCTTGCGGCTTATGAAGCTTCAAACTTAGACCCTGCACTTGCTGGGACCTCAGAACAGCCACTTACACCTGAACGGCTGTTCCCATACAAGACCGTTAATAGCTACACCAATGATGCAAAGTTGGAGCTTATTCAAGATGTTTACTCTGACCTCAAATACTACAACGATGCGGTGCGTGGCCATGAAGGCGGTAAGGATGATGTAAGTATTGTAGTAATAGAGAAAGCGGAAGAGATTTTACGCAAGCTAAGACTTCGTGATTCGTCAGGTAGTGAAGATACTCAGGTTGATTTGATGACTGCTCACGTGGCACACGAAAGACACACTTTACTGATTGGACATGTTCGTATTCGACTGCAGGCAAACTCAATCATGGACCTAGCAACAAACTATATGGTTAATGAAGTGCGCAAGAGTGACACAAAGGACTCATCAGAGCTTGCTCTGTGGGTTACTAACCATCCTAATTACATAGGTAATCCAACGACTGCACAAGGCGTTAAACATGCCCTGAATGATGTAAACGATATGGTTACGGAGAGAACTGAGTCTACTGAAAAACTGTTTGATACATCACCAAGAAATGGCGTTATAAGGAACTTCTAACTGCGACTCGCTTTAGTAACACGTTAGTCACTAATAGCAGGAGACAATAAAAGTATAGGGATGCTGTCGAATCTCTATTACAAGTAATTTCTCCTAAAGCGTGACTCTCACAGAAAAAGATATAAAAAAGTTTCGTGCTATCTACAAACAGCATTTCGGAAC